>NZ_JBWXON010000012.1:0-180699 GCF_056678875.1 Pantoea folii
GCTGGACGCTGGACGCTGGACGCTGGACGCTGGACGCTGGACGCTGGACGCTGGACGCTGGACGCTGGACGCTGGACGCTGGACAATACATTATTACCGTTAATAACCTAATGTGAAGTAAAAACCCTTCAATTTAATGATTTTCACACCACCGAAAAACAAACTTAAGCAGTTGAATAATAACAAATAACTCCATTTTTTCAGGCTGAAAACCACCATACACCTCAGCCAAATTCAAACTTTTTTCTGCATAGAGTGTATTACTCCCTTGGCTTCAACCTAATCAAAAGCTGATATCTTTCACGTGCTCAATTCTACTTGTAGCCCAGAAGTTTTGAGAGCTAATTGTTACCACCTAAAATATCTAAAATTATCTACATTCCTAGATAAAGCCTCACTGTTAAAGTTTTCCTCTCAATTACATTACGTGCATTATGCTTCTCAGATTCAGATTCAGATTCAGATTCAGATTCAGATTCAGATTCAGATTCAAGTGTCAGGGTTGATAAAAGTCTTCAATCAAATCCTAATCAAGTTAACCGTAAGGAAATCCAAGTTTGAACCACCAGAACATTTCTGATTCTGGAAATCGAGGGCTAGATGTACTTACGTAATGTTGTGCACAAATTAGTTTGTACACAACAAAATCAACGCGAACTGGAATAAAAAAGCCTCGAGTCTCATCAACAGATTTTAATCTATACAAGGTGTGGTGTGGTGTGGTGTGGTGTGCATTGAAACACTCGTGCTCACAATGGTGGCAATACTAACGCCATATCCAGATGAATTTTAATTGTCACTTAAATTAACCAGATCAAGAGTTAGCACATTCATACACTGAATTATTCTGAGTAATGTGTTTTTCAAAACTGAATACAGAGAAGAAGTTCACATCATTGGTGTGAGCTAAATGTGTAGTAGATGTACTTTGAAATTAAAATGTTTTATAAAATTCATTCAGTGTTTAGCGAGTGAATAAATAAGTGAGAATGACTGCGTATCAACATTAGTTACTTTTCTAAGAGTGCAGTCACGGCTTGTAGCGCATAATTTTAATCAACAGCGTTAACTGTCATTATTCAAAAGAATTATAGGAAGGGAAGGGAAGGGAAGGGAAGGGAAGGGAAGGCGTATTTTGTATGACGATCGCATGTGGGTGATAATACGCAAAATCACTGCAATCTCTACAACCATTTTTATACCAAAGCTCGTGTAGCCTCATATTGTCAACTTCATCTTGCCGATGAAAACGCCGGCCAACCATTTCATCAATCAGCTTGACCATCAACCCTGTTTTTTCAATAACTCGGCTGAACACCTTTTGTTTAAATATCGTGCTAAGTACGATAGGGTAGGGGAATTGATTGAAACATGACTTTTATGAATTGATTGGTTTGGTGAAAGTTTTAACTACATAACATATTGATTTAATTAAAATATATTTATAAAGACGAAAATCACTCAATCTTTAAAAAATCCACTTTTATTGATTTTTACCTAAAAACTGGCATGCGGAAGCTTTTTTAGTACAATACAACAAATCATTATTATTGAGGTGCTTATGAAGCGTGATTACGGTGACGTGTTTGACATCGCCAACCGTGCGAATGGCATGCTGCACGGACTCAGCAGCCATATCGAGCAGCAGCGTCAGGAATTCAATCAACAAGGCTACTACCATACCTTTACACGTAATGCCGTCGCTAACCTCCCCCTGCTGAGTAAGCACGCGGTTGCCGCCGCAATCAGTGAGATGGAAGAGGCAGGATATGAATTCGGCAGAAAGCAGACGGGCAGCACTTCTCAATATGCGATGAGCATTCAGAATGTTGTCGATATTTATAAGCATCGCAAGGTGCCTAAATATCGCGACAAACATAAAGATCCCTTCGTTGTTTTTGTGGTGAATCTCAAGGGTGGCGTATCCAAAACTGTCACGACCGTTACCCTGGCTCATGGTCTGCGTGCTCACCCAGGCTTGCTGCATAATGATCTGCGAATTCTGGTGATTGATTTGGATCCGCAGGCCTCCAGCACCATGTTCCTCAGCCATACCAACAGTGTCGGTTCGGTGCTGGAAACGGCTGCACAGGCGATGCTGAACGATGTCAGCACTGAGCAGCTGCGTGAGCAGTTTGTGAAACCCACTGTGATGCCAGGCGTCGATGTGATGCCCGCTTCGATCGATGATGGTTTTGTCGCCAGCGACTGGGATGCACTGGTTGCTGAAAATCTACCCGGCATCGCTCCATCGGAAGTCCTGCGTCGCAACGTCATTGATCGTCTGGCTGAAGATTACGATTTTATCTTTATCGACACCGGCCCGCATCTTGATGCCTTTATGCTCAATGCCATTGCCGCGAGTGACTTACTGCTTACGCCGACACCGCCGGCACAGGTTGATTTTCACTCAACGATGAAATACCTGACGCGACTGCCGGAAATGCTTGAGCGCATTGAGAACGAGGGGATAGAGCCAAGATTGAAAGCAAATATTGGCTTTATGTCGAAGATGACCACCAAACACGACCACATTACGTCTCATAGCTATGCACGTGAGGTGTTCACAAAATCGATGCTGGATGCGGTATTACCCCGTTTAGATGGTTTTGAGCGCTGCGGTGAGTCATTTGACACGGTGATCAGCGCAAATCCGACTTCGTATCCAGGCAGTGCCGATGCACTCAGAAAGGCGAAACAGGAAGCCGAGAATTTTTCACGCGCTGTATTTGACCGCATTGAATATATCAGGAGTACCAAGTGACCGAACCCAAATCACTCAAAAGAATTGGCCGCACCATGGGCCAATCCCAGATGTCGAGCTTTATCAACAGCGGCAATCAGTCACGCGTATTCACTCTGAAGTCCGGTAACACAGCGACATTCAGCCGCCAGCTCATTCCCAGCGGTGAAGTGGAAAGCAAAACCTTTGTTGACGCGCAGGTGAATGGGCGAGACCAGTCAGCGATCACTGAAGAATCAGTAAAAGACATTACGCGCACCATTGAGTTGCAGCAGTTCTTTCCGGCAATTGGCCGCCTGGTGGATGGCCGCATTGAAATTATGGATGGTTCTCGTCGTCGTGCCGCTTGTTTGTTTGCCGGAACGGGCCTCGAAGTTCTGGTGACCGAGGATGAAATTGATATCAGTGATGCCCGCCAGCTGGCTGCGGATATTCAGACAGCAAAAGAGCACAATCTGCGTGAACTGGGTCAACGTTTCCTGATGATGGAAGCGCAGGGCATGAACAAGACCGAGATTGCGAAAGCAGAAGGGATCTCAAACGCCAAAGTGACGCGTGCATTTCAGGCTGCGTGGGTTCCTGCTGAATTTATCGAGTTAATACCGGTCGTTTCCGACCTCAGCATTCCGGACTACAAATTGCTGCTGGATGTGGCAGAAGAAGCGAAAGCAGAGGGTGTGGCGGTTAAAGAGGTTGTGGCTCAGGTCAAAGCGCGAATGGATGACGATCAGGCGCTGCACAAACTGGCTTCCGATGATCAGAAAACCCGGATCCTGTCGTTTTTCACCACTGCTAAAAAGCAGCTGGTTAAGCCGGTGAAAAACAAGAGTGTCACCACAGAGAAGTTTGGCCATTTCTCAGATCGTACCGCTTACGCTAAGCGCAAAACTAACGCAGAAAAACGCCATGTGCAGTATGAATTCCACCGTTTGCCTGCCAATACGCTGGAAGAGATCGATATTGCTATTAAGGCGATCCTTTCCAAGTCTTGATCCGGCTCCTTCATACAACGCAAATCCAAAATGGACGTGATTTTCACGTCCTTTTTTTACTGTTCCCAATTTTCAGTAAGGCACGTTCGGTTGAATCTGTGCTTCTAAGCGCTTCAGCAGCGTTCAAATCCATTTAAGTTCAATTATCGTATCTGGCAAGCCTAAACCTCTCAACGCGCGAAAAGACCCTGTACAGGCTGAATTTACGAACATCTGATTGATGATCGTGTTTTTACCAAAAGCTGGGCTCATCCAGGCCAACAAGTTATACAAGGGGATCTTTTCTCGGGATCGACAATCAGAATTGAGCGAAATCACCGTATTCCGGCTGAAACCTGCTTAACAGTCTCATTTAACGATGATTTTTATCCTCTTTATCCACAGGGTAGATCCAATTATTCGATCATAATGAGATCCCATTGAGATCAAAGAAGATCCCGGATCGCTGCAGGCCTTGGTATGACTGGGCTGAGAGGGCCTTAATAACCGCTATAAGGAGTAAACTAACCGCTGTGGAGAGGGAAATAACCGATGAAATGAGTGAAACAACCGATGAAGAGAGTGACTGATAACCGCTGTAGTGAGCAGAGAATGATGAAAGCTGTGTGTAACTGCTTCTGCTGTGCATAACTCAGTTTTATGCAGCGTGATTGGCTGAAGATCAGCCGGCGTTATCCAGAAAAGGTTATCCCCATTATTCACTGACCCGATCCAAGAAGAGATCCTCATAAGATCATAGAAGTTCCTAACAGATCCCCACTAGGGTTAAAGCCTTGTGCCACAAGCCCTGAGGAGATATCGCTAACCGCTATAAAGAGTAAACTAACCGCTATAGAGAGTAAATTATCCTCTATAGAGAGTAGTCTAACCGATGAAGTGAGTGCTAGTATCCGCTATAGAGAGTAAACGCGCGATGTCCCTGTGTATAAACCGGATCCTCGAAAATGTCGGAAAATGAGCTAAAAAACAACAATATAGTTGAAGCCTTTTCAGAAACAGATAAACGAACTGGCGAACTGGTTGTACTTACCCCCAACAGAGATAACACTGTTCAACCCGTTGCTTTAATGCGATTGGGCCTGTTCGTTCCTACGTTAAAATCGACCAATAACCGTAAAAACGACACGACAGCCGTCACTGATGTCACGAACGAGCTTAAGTTGCTGTCGCTCGTTAAATCAGAAGGTTATGAGAAGATCAGGATCATTGGCCAGCGACTCGATATGGACAATGATTTCAAGACGTGGGTCGGGATCATTCACGCGTTTGCAAAGTACAACGTCACCAATGACAAAGTCGTTTTACCCTTCGTCGAGTTCGTCAAACTGTGTGGCATTCCTTCCTCTCGATCTTCAGCCAAGCTGAGGGAGCGACTGGAAGCTTCGCTGATCCGCATTGCATCCAATACCATCCAGTTCGGTACTGCTGACAAAGATGAACTCTATGTCACGCATCTGGTGCAATCCGCTAAATACAGTGTCAAAAAGGATACGGTCGAGCTTCAGGCCGATCCCAAGCTGTTCGAGCTGTATCAGTTTGATCGCAAGGTATTGCTGCAGCTGCGCGCCATTAACGCTCTGGCTCGTAAGGAGTCCGCTCAGGCGCTTTATACCTTTATCGAAAGCCTGCCTCCAAATCCGGCGCCCATCTCCATGGCGCGCCTGCGACAGCGTCTAAATTTGACATCTCGTCCCATCACGCAAAACGCGACCGTACGCAGGGCGATGGAACAACTCAAAGACATTGGTTACCTTGATTACACTGAGCTAAAACGCGGTAGCTCCGTAGTATTCCACATTCACTATCGCCGGCCTAAGCTCAAACCTGCAGAGCTGCCACTCAAGCTGCCGGATATTCTCGAAGATGAGCTGGAGCTGGATGATCCTATCGAGACCAATGAGGTTGCTGCTGCGAGCGAACCGCAGGGTGAAATGGTGATGCTGTCAAAAGCGGAGCTGAAGATCCTCGAGGAAATCCGCAAAGGTAAAGTGAAGTAGTCTTCTGAATTACCCCCATTTGATAACCGCTATAGAGAGTAAGTCCTCTCTATAGCGGTTATTTGCTGCTGCAATCCACTTCGCTCACCTACCACATTCACTGCTATCAAGACATTTGTGACCCAGTAACCACTATAGAGAGTAGGCCTGTACTCTCTATAGTGGTTATCTGGAAGTCGCTCACAATTTGCACCATTCTCAGCCAAAACCCGCAATGTGACTGCTTTCAGTGTGATAGAAGAGGGGAGTGCTGGTGTTTAGTCGTCGTGGAATGATCCAGGATCGTTGCCAGGTTTTAATAACCACTATAGAGAGTAGGTATGTGCTCTCTATAGTGGTTATTCGACGAAGTGACGTTATCACTTCTATCTTGTTGAGTTATCTCAGGATTATTGAGGAATATTTGTTCAGATAACAGTGTGATTTATGTTCAATATCGCCTAAAGCACAACACTTATTGCTTTATTATCATTGGGTTATTCACTTTTACTGCCGAAAACTGCTTTTCCTTCTCTGTATATCCACTATAGAGAGGAGTTACTCACTACAGTGGATAGCATTGCTGGTGGCATTGATGAGCGGCTCAGCCTGAGATCCTGTTAACACCTACGCGATTGCGGGATTTTCGCAGCCTGCAATAACCGCTATAGAGAGTGGGTTTGCTCTCTATAGCGGTTATTTGGTTTCGTTTAATTATCTTAAGAATATGATTTATAGTGTTTATTTTTGATTTTTGATTTTTTGGCTAACCGCTATAGAGAGTAAACTTTTAAGTAATGCCCATATCGGAAGAACTTGAAGATCCTATATCGATCGCAAGATCGTTGATTTGCAGGGCAGAGGATCAAACATCCACTATAGAGAGTAACTACTCACTATAGTGGTTATGTTTAATCTAACCCCCTGGTGATTACTAACCTCGCAAGGCTTGTCAATACTGGTGTTAGTGGTTACTAACATAAAGGTGAAGAGCGCGAGTGCACAGGAACGGGTAATTGTCATCATTGCAGCGCGTTAGGGTATGATGGAGTGGTTTACTCTCTATAGTGGTTGTTCCACAGGATCGAGTCGCACCACGCGATCCTGATCAGGTGTAGATCCCCTTCATTTCACGTTTGCTCTCGCTCATCATGACTGGCTGGCAATAGGTAGACTCAGTGAGCGCTTTGGCCTGCGTTCAATATGAGGGGGAGTATCTGCTGGCCGGTGAGCGGCGCTAATGGCAACGAAGCATTCTCGGAAGGATGGAGCCAGGCGATCTCTTCAATCTCAGCCGTTGGCGTAATCGTTGTGGTGGGTGCAAGAACAGTGAATATTTCGGCGATAAGCGTGTGCCCAGGCTCATTTGCGGCTGTGTCAGTGAACTGGCCTACATATTGCGTATCCTGCTCGGTGACATTGATTTGCAACTCCTCTTTGAGTTCACGAATCAATGCAGCCACAGGCCGTTCAGTCGACTCAATTTTCCCTCCGGGCTGCATGAAATAGCGGGTACCGCGCTTGCGAACCAAAAGTACTCGCCCCTCCGCATTGATCATGATTGCCGCCGCAATGCGGATAACCTTGTCTGCGATCATCTTCATCCTCCATTCTTTGTTACTGCGCCTTCGCACCAGTTCGGCGGAAGGGAGGGGGAGTATAGCTCAAGTGAGAATGGTTATTAATTACATGTTTGATAAATCTTTTCGCATTTCACCACTACGCGCTGCGAAGTGGATGTGAGCGATTAGTGTAAATGAATTTCATTCTCAACTATCATTGTTTGCGACCCGCATGATCCATTCCAACTGCAACAAGGGAGGCAGTCAGTGTTATTGGCAATCAGGTACGTCTTTGCATCCAGCCCACTTCGTATTACTGCACTTATCGCTATCGTCCTTCTTCAGGGCCTGATACCTGCGCTTAATGTCTTCATGACAGGAAAGATAATTAACACACTTCATGCGCCTCAAATCAGTGACCATGCACTGATGTTCAGTGTTGCTATCTGGTGTCTGTCTTTGTTGGGTATTCAACTGATGACCCCGCTGGTGAATCTCATTCAGGGTGATGTCATGGAAATTTCGACCAGCCATTTCAGCGCAAATATTATGCGCAGAATGAATGAATCTTTCACGCTAAGCCTGTTTGATAACAAGGAACGTTACGAACAGCTGGAATTTTTGAAAAAAGAAGCCGCCTACCGACCGCTTAATTTCATCATTTGCATTATTTACTCATTTAGGGCCGCCGTTATGGCTGGAAGCTTGCTACTGGTGCTGGTTGCGTATTCAGGGATTGGGGCGGCCATTTGCGCCTTGTCCGTATTACCGATGATTATCATTAATATCCATATCCAGAAAAAATACGTGCATGAGTTATACAAAAACTCTAAGGACGCAATTGCAATGCGTTACGTTTATGGCGTTAGCATGGATAAAAGCTTTTTACAGGAAATTCGACTCTATGGGCTGGGTAGTTATCTGCTAAAAAAGTTCTCAGGGTCAGCATTTAATACCTATCAACGTATGCACCAGCAACGCGTCAGGGCGCTAATAACGCCCATTCCCGCCATGCTGCTTAGCCTGGTGATGCTATTTGCCGGGGTGTATCTTTTCCTGAGCAATCTGCGCAGCAGTGATATCGCGGTGGGTGCGTTAGTGATGGTGTTTCAGTCCATTGTGATGATGAAATCGCATCTGGATGAAATTGCGAATTACGGTGCCAATCTGACATCAATGGGCAACTTTTTTCATAGTTACCACTCCTTTATGACTGAGGAGATTGAGCCCGTAACAAACGGCCAAAAATTACTCCCCGATAACACGCCGTTCTCACTCAGTATTAAGCATCTCAGCTTTGGTTATGAAGGCCGGAGTAAGAGGGCCTTAGACGGCATTGACCTTGAGATTAGGGCCGGTGAGAAAGTGGCGATCCTGGGGGATAACGGAAGTGGCAAGACCACGTTGATTAAAATGCTGCTTCGGATGTATGCCTATGATCAGGGTGATATCAGCGTTTCCGGTGTTCCGCTGCAAAGTCTGGAGATTGACGGTTACCGTCAGCAGGTGGCAACTGTGTTTCAGGACTACGGCAAGTATGAATTTACCGTCGGTGAGAATATCGCACTGAGTCAATATGACACAGAAGCGCATTCCACTCAGGTTGAAGATTTACTCAGTAAAGTCGCGTTTCCTCATCCGCAGCAGACCCGACTGGGTAAACAGTTTGGCGGTGATGAACTTTCAATCGGGCAGTGGCAAAGGCTGGCGATCGCGCGTGCGTTGTACCGTAAAGCCAATCTGTTCATCTTTGATGAGTTTTCATCCTCGCTCGATCCAGAAACTGAACATCGCCTGTTTAATGAAATCCTTTCACTCGACACGACGGTTATCGCCGTGACTCACCGTCTGGGAAATATCAAAGAGTTCGACAGAATCGTGGTCATGGCGGAGGGAAAAGTGATCGAAAACGGAAGTTTTGCTCTGTTGATGGGTCAACAGGGCAAGTTTTATAATATGTGGCACGCTCAGTTTAAATCGGTCATTGCTGAATCGGACTAATGCAATCGTCGGGAACTGATTTGAGAGAGACGCCAGTTCATGCTGTTAATCCGCTGCGCCATCAAAATGCTTTTTTCATCAGGTTGAATAATGATGGCGCGCTGATTTGAATATTTTAGACCGGTCATCGATTGTATCTGGCTTGTTAAGCCGGTCAGATTCATCATGGTTCCTTTTTAAGAAACTTAATTATGGCATTCTAAAAATATTCACTGAAATACAAATCTTATTCAAACGCTCTTACGCAATGTCCTTCTTCATCCTTCCTGATATCTATTTGCAATCATTTCTGAACGTTATCAACACTGAGCAGCAGGAAATATCCTGGAGTTCAGCCGTTTTGGCGGGTTGTGTCAGCTAAGCTTTCGCATTTCTCTTTATCTGCTTAACTGAATGCTGGATAAAGATGATGGGGATAAGGATGGATAAAAAAGACACGCGCGAACAGGCAGGGCTCCTTTATCACTCCCTCATCAGAAGTATCACGCTTGCAGGCATTGTGCTTATCGCTGCGGTGTTAGGTATTAGCATGTGGACGCTGCGTCAGGACTGGAATGACACCGTCAGGCAGAGTGAAGAAACGGCGACGAACCTGGCGCTGTCGCAAGCGCGGCAGGCGGAAGATACCTTCTTGCAGACTGAACTCGCGATGCGTGAAATGCAGCGGGACGTGGAATCGCAGCTGGTGACCGGTATCAATAGCCGCAATCTGAACCGCACCATGCGGGAGCTTCAGGGGCGATTGCCACAGCTGCACGGCCTTTTCTATTACGACGCTCAAGGCAAATGGATTGCCACCTCTGCATCGCAGATACCGACAGACATCAATAACTCCGATCGCGAATACTTTAGGTTTCAACGCGACAATCCGCGCAACAGCATTCATCTTGGTCCGGTGATCCGTAGCCGAAGCACCGGTGATCTGGTGATCCCCGTCTCACTTCGCATCAGCGATGCGCTGCGCGGGTTTCAGGGCGTTTTGCTGGCTACGGTGAGAGTTGACTATTTCCGGCACTTTTACGCTTATTACGAGATGGGGCCTAAGGACGTACTGGTGTTAATGCTGGCTGACAGTTCCGTGTTATACGCACGGCCGATGCCTGATAGTTTTATCGGCAAAGACCTCTCTTCCAGTCATCTGTTTCAGCAGATGCTGCAGGTCACAAATCGTGGAAGCGGGCAGTGGACCTCGGCTCTTGATGGCAAACCGCGTATCTTTGGTTTTGCACGATCGGATCGTTACCCGCTGGTGGTTGCAGCAGGGTATGACACGCATAGCCTGTTCATTAAATGGATGAAGGGACGCGTACAGGATGTGTTGCTGAGTCTTGCACTATTATCCGCCATCGTGGCCATGGGCGTATTCGTGCTACGTCAGGCCAGACATAGCCTGCATTATCAGCTTGAACTGACCAATCTTCGTGATGAGCTGAGCGCAGCCAACCATGCGCTGAACAGACTGGCGCATGCGGATGCGTTAACGGGGCTGGCGAACAGACGTGCATTTGATCGCTACCTTGAGGAGTGCATCCTGGCTGCTGACACGCATAACGAGCCGGTTTCGCTGGTGATGATCGATATCGATTATTTCAAACGCTATAACGACACTTACGGCCATGTGGCCGGGGACGAATGCCTGAAGCGTGTGGCGCAGGCGATAAACGCCATCTCTCTGCGCGGTACCGATATGGTGGCACGATATGGCGGAGAAGAGTTCGCCATCATACTTCCCGGTGCTGATATTGAACATGCAATGGCGGTGGCCGCTGCTGCTGTGCAAACTGTACGTGAGCAGGACATCATCCATGACTCGTCTCTGTTAGCTTCCCAACGGGTGACGCTGAGCGCGGGATGTGCATCGCTGAACACTGAGAGAGAAAATCGCTCGGCTCAGTTGTTGATCAGGCAGGCCGATATGGCGCTCTATTCCGCTAAGCAGGCGGGCAGAAATCAGGTGAAGAGCGATGAGTCATATCTGAACACTCACAGCTGAAAGAGCAAATGCAGCCAGGTTTTAGTGGGGCAACCTGGCTCAAATTCATCGATGGCATCTTACGCGCCAAATCCGCCATCAATCGTGTGCATAGCGCCTGTCACGAATGAAGCTTCCGGACCGGCAATCCAGGCAACCATTCCGGCCACTTCTTCAGGTTTACCGTGACGCTGAATGGCCATGAAACTGTGCATCAGCTCCTTCATCGGGCCGTCTGCCGGATTCATATCGGTGTCGACGGGACCTGGCTGGACGACATTCACCGTAATACCACGTGGTCCAAAGTCTCGTGCCAGACCGCGCGCTAATCCCTGCAGGGCCGATTTGCTGACGGCATAGGCCGCGCCGCCTGGCATTGGCATCCGGTCTCCGTTGACGGAACCAATGACGATAATGCGACCGCCTTCTGGCATCTGACGGGCGGCTTCCACCGCAGCGTGATAAGGTGCGTGAATGTTGATGCGGAATAAGTGATCTATGGCATCGCTTTCCAGCTTTAACGCATCACCAAAAATTGCCACGCCAGCATTCACCACCAGCACATCCAAAGGCCCGGAATCGCGTACCAGCTTGGTCACGGCATCGCGATCGGCGCTATCCGCTTGAACCGCTTTACTGCCCGTGTCTTCCGCCAGTTTTTCTGCCACTTCGCGCGAGCCGGCGTAACTGAACACCACCGCAGCACCTTCGGAGACAAAACGCCGCACGATGGCCGCACCAATGCCCCGACTACCGCCCAACACCAGTACCGATTTGTTAGTAAATACCGCCATCAGAGTATCCTCAATTGTATTGTAGTGGTCATTACAATATTATTGAGTCAGTCAGGTTGTCAAAGGATTATGTAGTGATGACTACAAAAATCAGCCGTACGCCAGGCCGCCCACGCAAGTTCGATGCGGAACAGGCGGTATGCATTGCACAGAATTTGTTTCACTCGAGTGGTTACGACAGGGTGAGTGTGGGAGATTTGACCAAAGCCTTTGGCATCAATCCGCCCAGCTTTTATGCCGCCTTCGGCAGTAAACTCGGGCTTTATCGGCTGGTGCTTGATCGATATGCCCAAAATGGCGCTATCAGTTTCAAAGCGCTTTTGCGTCACGATCGCCCGGTGGTGGAGTGTCTCTCTGCGGTACTGGATGAAGCTGCAAGTCGCTATGCTGCCGATCCAGAAGCCACCGGATGTCTGGTACTAGAGGGTATTCATTGCGACGATCTCTCTGCGCGTGAGGTGGCCTGCGGTTTTCATACAGCGGCCGAGAAGATGTTCCATGCCTATATTGCCGAGCGCTATCCAGAACAGGCCGTGCGAATAACCGATTTTATGGTGACGATCATGTCGGGCTTGTCAGCTCGCTCACGGCAGGGCGCGAGCGTGCAGCGTTTGCGGGAGACAGCGCGCCTGGCGGGTCAGATGTTAGTGCAATTACTTCCGGTTTGAGGCGGCCACTGCTGTCGTTGCTGACGCAGTTAAGAAATGAACTTCTGTGTTTTTGCGTTCAAAGACGGCTGGCGTAAAAGCTGCAAAGTCCGTCCTTCAGGAACCGTGGTTTCTGGTAGGGATAACTAAGGGCTTATGTCTCAAAAGGGATGATAAAACGAAGGCGGCTGGCCGGTTACGCGGCGGAACATAGTCGCAAAAGACGAACCATTGTCATAACCCAGCGATAAAGCGACCTCATTCACCGACTTGCCCTTAATGAGCAAGGACAGCGCGCTGACCACACAGGCTCGCTGACGCCAGGCGGAGAAAGTCATACCGGTTTGCTGCAGGAAATGGCGGCGAAAGGTGCTGGCACTCATAAACATCATTTTTGCCCAGCGATCTGCAGGATCGTGGATGGAGGGGGCAAGCAGGAATGCCTGGCACAGCGCCAACAATGCGGGTTGTCGTGGCAGGGGGATATCGAATTCTCGCGCAGGCATCGCTCCCAGCTCGAGTAATAGCAAGTTGATCAGCGCGCATTCACGTTCACTGCCATAAAGCAGCGGCATGTCCACTGCGTCCAGCAACAGCTGACGTAACAGGGGCGATACGCTGATAACCTCGCAGCGAATGCGGTCACTTATCCGTGCTGCGCACGCAGGTGTGATGTACAGGCTTCGCGTCGTTACGCCGACAAATTTCACCGCATGAAGGGTTTCCGGCGGGATCCACACCGCATGCTGTGGCGGCACGACCCATTCTCCGTCCTGAGTTGATACATGCATCTGCCCCGTTGCGCCATAAAGCAATTGGGCCCGGCGGTGCTGGTGGGGGGCCAGTACAAACCCCTGCGCATAGTCATTCCCCATCGCGACCACATCACGTTCTATCCAATCGACATCGTCAATGCTTGTGTTGCGCACGTTCACTCCTTATGACCGATTGGCAAGGGTAATTGAGCGTTGCTCAAATGGGAAGTGGGTCATGCGAGCGTTAGGCTATGGCTTTATTTATAAGTGGAACGTCCCTTGAGCGATATTCTCTTGATTGTGCTGGCTGGTTTTACCACTGGCGTGACTACGGTGCTGTTTGGTTTTGGTGGCGGCTTTGTCGTCGTGCCATTTGTTTATCAGTTGTTGCGTGGGCAGCCCGAAATGGCAGGCAATGCGATGCATATTGCCGTCGCCACCTCCACGGCGGTGATGATATTTAACGCTGGGTGGGTGAGCTATCGAAACTGGCGAGCGGGTGCCATCGCAGTACAGGCCTGTTTTCCCCTCATTTGGTTTATCGCTATAGGTGCGGTGGTCGGATCATGGCTGGCAGGAATGTTAAGCGAAGAGTGGGTTCGTTCACTGTTTACCCTATATATGCTGGTCACGATTGCTGATTGCCTGCTACGTAAAGGTTTCTTCTGTGGTAGCACGTCACGCCGGCTATCGAGGGCTACATTGACAGGCGGCGGCATACTTATCGGTTCAATTGCTGCGATGTTGGGTGTGGGTGGAAGTGTCATGACGGTACCGCTATTGCGACGGCATGGCTATCCTATGCGGGAATGCATCAGCGTTGCCAATCCGCTTTCGCTGCCGGTAGCGTTATGTGGCACCATCACTTATGCCATTGGCGGCTGGCAAATAATTCCGGCAAGTGGTTTCCTCGGATTTATTAGTCTCAAAATTGTTATGTTGCTGGTGGTCACAGGGTTCATCGGCATTTTGGTTGCACAAAGATACATTCCCGCCGTGCCAGATGTCTGGCATGCGCGAATTTATGTGCTGTTATTGAGTGTTGTGCTTGCGGCAATGGTGCTTTAACGGGATTCATTTTTGCAATGAAATGAAGTTCGCCACTGTCCATGTAACTAATGGCGAGTTTGAATACCTTAACGTTCACGAAGAAGACAGTCATGTCTGAGCAAAACAAATACGCGGAAGGAAAAGCCATTTGCAATGAGATCGGCGGCGCGGTGCTGGAAGTTCTGGGCAGAAAAAGCGAGTTCGCCGTTCAGTCGCTGATTGATGTCTTGCAGGAAGCGCAAAACGATGGTCATCACTACGATGCCGAGCGTGAGCAGGGCATGGAAATGGCAATAAGAATTCTGCAGAAGTTTGCTTAGCGACTCGCGTGACAACCGCATTCCATCGCATCGCCTGTGCTAAATTAGCGCTTCAACTTCTTGTATTGAGTTCAACATGCTGACCGGTTTGAATCACATCACCCTTGCTGTAAGCAATGTCTCTGCGAGTTTCACCTTTTATGTTGAGACGCTGGGATTCACTCCCCGCGCACAATGGAAGAACGGCGCTTATCTCTCGATAGGTGAGCTTTGGCTGTGCCTCTCACTGGATGCCGTTTCCATCGGTAAAGATTACACGCACTATGCCTTCAGCATTGAAGATGAAGTGTTTGAAGCTTTTGCCGAAAGGCTGAAAGCTTCAGGCGTGAAAGAATGGAAAGTCAACAAAAGTGAGGGCAAATCGCTCTATTTCCTTGATCCGGATGGTCATAAGCTGGAACTTCATGCTGGTGATCTTGAGAGCCGCTTAAAAGCCTGCAGGGCACAGCCCTATGAAGAGATGAGGTTCTACTGAGGATAAGGCTGCAGCCTGAGATCCTTGCCGCCTGGTTTATCGAAAATATCCCATCGGCTACAATAGATCCCGAGGACTAAGCGTAAGCCCGATTCTCAGGAGGTAATAGAATGGACAATTCAGACAAAATTTTAGGCGAGGCTGCTTATCAGATTCTTGCCCGCCGTGAAAAAATCAGTGTTATACAATTAAATCAGGAACTGCATCGCATGGCCGACGAAGCTAATACGCCGGACCGTAAACAAGCCATTTTGGCTGCGATTGACTGGTTGAACGATTATAGGCAACCTTCGTCAGAAGATAAGCGCAGCAGCTCACCGTTACGGCGTCTGAGTGAAAGCTCCGACAGCATCACACTATCGTCAGTTGAAAATACTAAAAAGTAGTGAGAGCACTTAACTCAAATATTGATCCCCGCTCAAAATAATTGTCGGAACAGATGATTAAGATTTTTCTGTTTCGACCAACGACCTCTCATCCCATAGCACTTTTTGCAAAAAAACGGGCGCCTGATATTGACTATATTCCTGTACAGATTTTGCAATAACTGTACAACTTTATCAGGTCAATTGCCTGACCCAACATGAGAGGGTTAACACATGCGTCAGAATGGATACACTCCGAACTCTTCAGAAGCTATTGCACAATACTTTAATAAAGCCTCATTGCCTTCTCAGCAAGAAACATTGGGCCAGATCGTGGTCGAAATCCTGAGAGAAGGCAAAAACCTGAACCGCAAATCTCTCTGCACCAAGTTGCTTCGCCGCCTGGAAATCTCCTCCAACGCTGAAGAGGAACATCACTATCATCAGCTGATTGGACTGCTTTTCGACCGCGATGAGTGATTCTGTATTCAGGCCTAAGTTGTACAACATTACCGTTCTGAATTTGCATGGTATAAGAATGAATCATGGCTTTGTGGCAGAAATTGCAATTTGCACTCTGTTTACAGCAAAATTGCCATGCAGATGCCGTTATCAGAGAAGTATATGAACAGAAGTGAACACCAGCAGTTAGTCGATGAAATTCTCGGTGAAGCCACACTGGTTCTGCTCCAGCGAGCGGGGCCTGTTTCTTTCCGTGCACTCATCGAACAACTTCAGGTTATGGAAGACCAGTCAGATGATGCTGACAGGCGGCAATTGATCGCCCAGACAATTGTTGAAGTAAGGAAGAGCATCGCCGAAGGAGAACGAGTTAAACAGCAGAGGGCGGAGGCAATAAACTCTGTCCAGCACTTGTACACGAACTCGCATCATTCAGGTAATAACAGAAAGCACTGAATATCGACTCGATTACTATCAGTGATTAACCCCTGACACCATTTAGCTCGGAAACAAATCATGCATACATCAGAAGACATCTTTTCTGCGCTTGCCGATCAGGAACTGGCTGAACGTTTCCGCAATGCGGGTCCGGATTTGAAAGATGAGGCGAAGATTTTAGGCGTCATCATCCGTAATGTGCTGGCATCGGAAGGGCAGATAACGAATAAAGCCATTATCATCAGTTTAATCCGGGCACTTGAATCAACTCACGATGATTCTCAAGCCCAGCTCTTACGCCAGACTCTTGAAATCGTTGTGGGCGTAACACCGGATGATTAATGCCTGATTCTTTGCTAGCTCGCGCATATCAGTGCATCATTTTCGAAAGTAAGCGGATAAGCGTTTCGTATTTTTCTCTTAAAACTGAATCCGCTTCGTTGTCTTTGAGTTTTTGCAGGGCTAACGAAATTTCATGCACCTCAAAAGCTAAGCCTTCCCGGATAAACGCTGACACCGTGGAGCCTAACAACGCTAATATATCTTGTGTAATCTGGCCATCATGCTTCACCGCGACTCCACACTCTGTATAAAAATACAGTGTGTCATATCTGAACCTCTACCGATACCCTTAAATAATTGGATCTCCGGCATTCCTAATTTTTAAATATAAATTTTTCCTCACACGCTATTGTAAATAAAGAGTTTAATCATAATTAACGCTGCGCTTATAAAGTTTATCCTCTACGGCTCAAATTCATGAATTTCTGGAAAATAATAGTCACTCTCTAAAAGATTAACGTGTGCCAACGTTTGATCAATCTAAAGCTTCGTTACCTCCAATCCCACCTTTTTTCCGTTACTTCATGACCCTATTATCAACGAACAGATCGGGTGAAGTGATAGAAATTTCATTTGCATGATGAATAATAATGATTATCATTTACATGTTTCAGGCCTGAAATTGCATGCATCATTAGCAAAGCCAATTAAATCCTTACAAAGAATGTGATGAGTTCACCCCCCATTTAAAAGTTGGAGTGGTTATGAATGGAGATAAAAGCGCGCATCAATGCGTAGCGGACCAGCAGTCCGACAGCCATTTTTCGCCCGCTATTACTGCCTCATCACAACATGATGATTGGCAACGAGCAGGGCATCAGGCTGCGCAGCGATTACCGACGCCTGAAATGATTGCTTCACTGGCTGCTTTCCAGACGGAGAGCGAGTCAATGGCACCGTTAATGATCTGGCAACTGCTACATGAACTCTCTTTTATTTCTGATGAAGGTTGGCTGATTGCGGATGCGCGCCAACGAGCTGGGATTGCCGACTGCTTTCAGTTTTTGCTGGAAAAATGGCACGGCATTCTGGAGGACGAAGGGATTGTGGAGCAGCGCGAGCAGCGTTGGTTTGCTGGCGATTGCACCCCGAGTCTGCCCTCCATCGAACAGCGTATTGATGATGGAAAAATTCGTCTGCGTCGTTGTCTGGACTGGCACCTTGAGGGAGATGACTTTCTTAACTCATTATTCGCTGACCAGCACACGCTGTGCGAGGTGATGCGCTATCCGCAGTTGGCACAGAGCCGATTATCACTGCACGAGGGTTGTCCCCTTGATCCAGCGATGCATCAAAGGAGCATGCTGGTGGATTACCTCGGCCAAATCGCCGCTTCACTGCTACAAACGGCGGTGCAGGGTAATGATCCCCAACAAGTGCTGGAGATTAACGCAAACACTGGCCATAGTGACCTGCATCAATTACGGGATGAGCAATATGGTCTATCGGCTCAGTTCGATGCCGTACTTGCAACCCACGTGCTGCATTCGACTCATCGCCTCGATGGCATTCTTCAGGACATCTGGCATACGTTAAAACCTGAAGGTGTACTGATTGTGGTGGAAGCCACACAGGATTCGGCGCTGAGGTGGATAACCGCCGCTGCGGTGCTGCAGCAGGCAACAAAAGGACATGATTCGCATACGCTATCTCTTTCGCATGAAACCTGGCTGCAGGCATTTGCGCGTAATAGCTTCCATCATGTCGGTGATTGGCCCCAGCCGGGAACGGCATTGGCGTTTGCAGGACATCAAGTGTTTATGGTGCAGCGGTCAGGTTAAATGATTGGGTGCTCGTGCTTTTGGGCATCGCATCCAAACCCTAAATTGTGCATCTGACAGGCCTGTGAAAGCGCTCTGATTTTGATCAAGGCCGAACGGGCATAACCGCCAGACACCCAAGCAAAACCAAATGCGCGGCGTAAGCATGATAGAAAAATCGGCGCGGCCAGATACGTAGCGAGGAAACGCCTGGCATCGCCGCAACCAAACCAATTACCAGCAGTGGCAGCACCAAAGTCGGCAGGAAATCGTAAACGATCGCATCCTCCCACCACTCGTTGAGAACAGGCGGCATGTTAAGCCATGCCATCACGGCAAAAAGAAGGAGCAGGAACATGTCATTCTCTGCTGCTCCTGAATGATATCTGGCGATAATGCAGAGCAGGCAAAACACTAGCCCCGATACGCCGTAACTCGCCGGGGAAAGAGGCCAGGCAATCAGCAGTAATAATGCGACTCCCGCCATTGCGCCGTTAACACCCCAGCGTGCTGCCCAGCTGATTAGCTGAGTACATCCAGCATAAGCGAAGAGAATATTTAGCGCCAACCAGGATTGGCCCTTCATCATAAAGGCCAGCCAGAATAATGGTTGAGTCACGATAGCCCAAAGCCATAATCTTCTTGCCCGCTGGCGTAAACGTATTGCATCAGCAGGTAAGTTAGCCGCCCAGAACAACGTGAACAGCGGAAAGGCGATATGTCCGAATGCATATAAAAATGCACTTCGTCCACTCAATAATATGGTGTTGATGTGATCACCCAGCATCGCAACCAGTGCGGTGGTTTTAATAATATCAGCCTGCAACGGACTCAGGCTTTTTACCTGGTTTAAAGGCGAGCTAAACCTGAGTAAGGCAGAAAAAAGAGTCATGGATGATCACCGACAATTGTGCGTTGTTATAGTCAGCCAGAGACAGCGATTTGAACATTACAATGACAATAGTTGATAGTAAACCCCGTCATTATCTCAATATTGGGATTCAACGAAAGGGGGAGAGGGAGAAGATATCAATCAGTGTTTAATTTTTGGTGGGCAGAGCACCCACCAAAAATGTTCGATAACTCAAATTAAACGGGGAAAGCCCGATTAGATAAGAAAATCATCGAGAGATTTGCCGGCATCAACAGCGGCTTTAATCACAGCTGGTGTACGACCCTGACCGGTCCAGTGCTTCTCAACGCCATCTTCCGTGTATTTATATTTAGCCGGACGTGGAGCACGTTTAGCACGAGTCTTACCCGTTGGCGTTAATGCGCTTAGCAGTTCGTTCGGGTCAATCCCGTCCTGCAGCAGTAGTTCACGATATTTAGCCAGTTTCTCTTCTTTTTCACGCACGGCGGCTTCGCTGGCGTTGTTTTCTTCACGGCGCTCTGACACGACAACAGTAAATTTTTCCAGCATTTCTTCCAGATCTGCAAGCCGCACTTCACGTGCCTGCGCGCGAAGCGTACGGATATTGTTTAACGCTTTAAGTGAATCACTCATGAACTTCTCCTGAATATTTTGTCGCTGAACGAAATAAATTAAGTGGTGCAGTAGATAACGAATTTAGGAAGAGTATATAGATGTTACTCTCTTTGCAGAAGTACAACACATCAGATATCAATAATAAAGTCCGCAAAGTGTCAATTTTTAGATATTTCTCAAAATTTCGGGGTGTGCCAGGCGTTGAGAAGTCGATAATTGCGCGCTGAACTCTATTTTAACCATCTGTGATTTTAGCGTTTGGTTATATTTTTAAGTATGTCGACGCAGAAAAACTTATGTTACCCGGTCACAATGATTGTCACGACCCTCGGTGCGGAGGAAGCTAACCTTAATGGCTACTTAATTAATGACCGGATAAAGCGTTCCCTCATTCAGATAACTTCACTATGCGTCACTGCTAATCATCATAACGGTATGCAAGATAGCTATGATGGATAGGGGCTCAATTCTGCGGGGTAAGGGATGTCGGTGAAATTAGGGTAGTTAATATCATGCGGATAAGATCCTTATGCTTAATACGTTTAAAAGTGCACTTACATGTTCAGGAAACGATCGAATTGATAACTTTTCACTTCAAGGCGCTGCGAAGAAGCAAAGTCAATGGCTTGCAGGCATAAGCTTTTAAGAAGATGAATTTAGTTTTTTCAAACCACGCTTCGTTGCCCTTCGTCGGGACGGAGCATTCAGTGCCTCAACCTGCGCGATGCTCAATGCGGGTGGTGCAAACAAATTCATCATTTCTCTTTCAAGACGGAGTGCAAACACGACCTTTATAAAGTTTTCTAGCGTCACCTTACCGTCATTTTCCAGCTTTTTTAGCGCTGACACTGAAATCCCTGCGTTATCAGCCAACTCTTTCTGGAGAAGATTGCGCCTAAGGCGTTGCTCCTTCAGACGTTGCCCGAGTTCTGCAATCAATTGAGATTCAGTAAAGAGGTTAAGAGTCATTTTAAAAGCCCTGAATGTCATTAAAGATGAATAAGAGTTCATTATAGAGCTTTTATTAATACGGTCATAGTGTGTCGAGTGAGTGTTGCTTGAAGCTAATGAGTTCACTTTAACCGGATAAGAGAGGGGGTTAAAGAACCATTAAAATGAACACTTACAGTTCAACCCAATTGCATAAGTCGCGACATAGTGAATTAAACATCCACCACATTAAGTCTTAAACGACCATCATGGTGCTTAGGGAAAATAGGCTAAGCCTTAAATCCAGCCCGGCCAACATGTCGTTTTCACACTGTGTTAAGCAATAGAATGACAGGATGACATTCACAAAATAGCTCTCCCATAATGACAGTACAAACGACACTACGCATGAGATCAGAATGAGCAGCACCAAACATTTTCGAATTGATGATTAAACCAAAAGATTGGCTATGCAGGCTGCTGATCGGGTCAATCTCAGCCTGACTGAGCTTATGCGTCAAAGAGCTGTTGAGTTAGCTGATGAAGAACGTCGTCATCAAAATCATGAGCACGATATCTTGCTTGAACAGCAAATCACCCAAGCTTTTGAGCGACATGATTCCGACCATGGGGAGTATATCAGCCATGAGGAGGTCACTTCTCACATGGATAAATTGAGAGAGCGTGCATAGCATGGGAAATTGTGAGCGTTGAAATTGTCTGGGATAGTTCGGCGGCTGCTAACGCTCACAAGGACTCATCGTTAGGCGGCTCAATCCTTGTATGGTCTATTCGCCCCCATTCAGCAGCCATTAATCCTCCGTTTCCACCTAAGTAAAAATTTGTGATCAACCACGATGATTTACATTTTGTAATCGATTACTTTTGTTTTCTCGCATTTTGTAATCGATTACTTTCTGGGGGTTGGATATGGTTGCTGCAACACAAGGCACCGCGCAAGACCAGGCAGTGCAGCGCATGCTGGTTCCACGGCTGTCACTGATGATGTTTCTTCAGTTCTTTATCTGGGGCAGTTGGTCGGTCACGCTGGGATTGGTGATGACGCAGCACAACATGTCCTTACTGATTGGCGATGCTTTCTCGGCGGGCCCGATTGCTTCCATTCTTTCGCCGTTTGTTCTCGGCATGCTGGTGGACCGATTTTTCCCTTCACAAAAAGTCCTGGCGGTGATGCATCTGGCCGGTGCAGTGATTTTGTGGTTTGTGCCTCAGGCGATGATTGCCGAGAACGGCGCGCTGCTGATCGGCTTACTGTTCGGTTACACGCTGTGCTACATGCCCACGCTGGCACTGACCAATAATATTGCCTTCCACAGTCTCGCCAGCAGCGAGAAGAGTTTCCCGGTAGTGCGCGTGTTCGGCACCATTGGCTGGATTGTCGCTGGCCTGTTCATCGGGTTCACGGGGATCGCCTCCAGTGTCAGCGTCTTCACGGTGGCGGCGATTTGTTCCGTGGCACTGGCAATCTACAGCCTCACGCTGCCGCATACGCCCGCACCCGCTAAAGGTATGCCATTCAGACCGCGCGATCTGTTCTGTGCTGATGCGTTTGCCCTGCTGAAAATCCGTCACTTCTTCATTTTTTCGCTCTGCGCCACGCTGATTTCCATTCCGCTGGGCACTTACTACGCCTACACCGCTTCCTGGCTGGCCGACGCCGGTGTTGAAAACGTCAGCTCACTGATGTCCTTCGGCCAGATGTCTGAAATCTTCTTCATGCTGGTGATTCCGCTGCTGTTTCGCCGACTGGGCGTGAAATACATGCTGCTGGTCGGCATGTGCGCCTGGTTTGTGCGTTATGCGCTGTTTGCCATGGGCATGGGCGAGGAGGGACGCGCGCTGATTTGGCTGGGGATTCTGCTGCACGGCGTCTGTTACGACTTCTTCTTTGTCGTCGGCTTCATCTACACCGATCGCATTGCGGGAGACAAAGTCAAAGGACAAGCGCAGAGCATGATTGTGATGTTCACCTACGGCATTGGCATGCTGTTGGGATCGCAGATTTCAGGTGCGCTGTATAACCACCTGGTCGCGGGTCAGGTATCGGCTGCCAGTTGGGGCATGTTCTGGTGGATTCCGGCGATCGCGGCTGCCGTGATTGCCCTGTTGTTTATGTTCACATTTAAGTATCGCGATTGAGTTTTTGTTTTTACTGGAGGTGGTTTTTTGAAAACGTTAAAAGGTCCGGGCATTTTCCTTTCACAGTTTATCGGCGCTGCTGCCCCGTTCAATTCACTGGAAGGACTGGCGAAATGGGCATCCGCTTTGGGATTTCAGGCATTGCAGATCCCCTGCAATCACCCGGCAATCTTCGATCTGCAACGCGCAGCCACCAGCCAGACTTACTGCGATGAGGTGCTGGGGTTGCTGAAGCAGTATGGGTTAAGCATCAGCGAATTATCGACGCATCTGGAAGGGCAGTTGATTGCCGTGCATCCCGCGCATGATGCCGCTTTCGATAATTTTGCACCGGCACACCTGCGCGGCAAGCGGGAAGCGCGCACGGCCTGGGCGATCGAGCAGGTTAAACATGCCGCTGCCGCCTCCAGCAAGCTGGGGCTGACTGCCCATGCCACTTTCTCTGGCTCGCTCGCCTGGCCCTATGTTTACCCGTGGCCGCCGCACAACCCGCAATTACTCGACGAGGCCTTTAAGGAACTCGCCCGTCGCTGGCAGCCGGTGCTGGATGTTTATGATCAGCATGGCGTGGATGTGTGTTACGAATTACACCCAGGCGAGGACCTGCACGATGGCGCAACCTTTGAGCGTTTCCTTGAACAGGTGAACCACCATCCTCATTGCAATATCCTGTTTGATCCCAGCCATCTGCATCTTCAGCACATTGATTACCTGCAGTTCATCGATATCTATCATTCGCGTATCAAAGCCTTCCACGTCAAAGATGCGGAGTATCAGCGCAACGGCCGCAGCGGGGTGTATGGTGGCTATCAAAACTGGATCGATCGCGCCGGGCGTTTCCGTTCGCCAGGCGACGGGCAGATTGATTTCAAAAGCATCTTCAGCAAACTGGCGCAGTACGATTTCAACGGCTGGGCGGTACTGGAGTGGGAATGCTGCCTGAAAGATGCGGAAACCGGTGCAAGGGAAGGCGCTGAATTCATTCAACGTCACATCATTCCGGTCGCCAGCCGCGCCTTCGATGATTTTGCCGCGCAGGATGACAGCGGCAGTATCCGTGCGCAGCTAGGACTTAATGAGGGGTCGTAAATGATTAATGTTGGGATTATCGGCAGCGGATTTATTGGCCCCGCGCACATTGAGGCTCTAAGGCGCCTTGGCAGTATTAATGTTGTGGCACTGTGCGACTCCACGCTGGGGAAAGCACAAGCACAGGCGGCGCAATTGCACGTGCCGCACGCCTATGGTGACATTGTCACCTTTTTACAGCATCCAGAGCTGCATGCTGTGCACAATTGCACGCCCAATCACCTTCATGCCGCCATCAATAAGCAGGTTTTACTCGCCGGCAAGCACCTGTTCTCGGAAAAACCACTTTGCATGACGATGGGCGAAGCGCGTGAATTAGTGGCACTGGCAGAACAGGCAGGCGTGGTCAACGGGGTCAGCTTCGTGTACCGACAGTTTGCCATGGTCCAGCAAGCCGCGAGCATGGTGCGCAGCGGCGAAACGGGCCGCGCCTTTGCCGTTCAGGGCAGCTACTTACAAGACTGGATGCTGGAAGAGACGGATTACAACTGGCGTGTGGAGGCCGATAAGGGCGGTGCATCGCGTGCAGTCGCGGATATCGGTTCTCACTGGTGCGACACCGTACAGTTTGTCACTGGCCGCAAAATAGTGGCGGTGATGGCTGACCTCGCCATCGTCTGGCCAACCCGCAAAGCCAATCTAACCGGGCAGACCACCTTCAGCGCGCAGACGCAGCAGGCCCAGTATCAGGATTGTCCGGTGAATACGGAAGATCTGGGCTTTGTGCTGCTGCGTTTCGATGATGGCAGTAAAGGCTGTCTGAGCGTGTCACAAGTGGCGGCGGGGCGCAAAAATCGCCTTTATCTGGAGGTGAGTGGCAGTCAGGCCTCGCTGGCGTGGGATCAGGAAGTGCCACAACAGTTGTGGGTCGGTCATCGCCATCAGGCCAACCAAACCCTGACGGACGATGCAACATTGATGAACCGCGATGTTGCCGCCCGTGCCCGTTTTCCCGGCGGGCACATCGAAGGCTGGCCAGATGCATTTCGCGCCATGATGCAGCAGTTTTATCAGGCCGTTGAGAAGGGTGAAATGCCGGCGCAAGATGAACGACACTTTGCCGACTTCAGCGACGGCGCGCAGGTGATGGCCATCGTTGAGGCGATTGTAAAAAGCCACCGCGATCAACGCTGGGTCGACGTTCGCATTTGACACACAGGCGCGTTCCGGCGCGCCTGATCTTCCGCATTAGCCACCCTGCCTAACTTATTGTCACGCGTCGATTTATGGTAGCCTGCAATTCAGAAACTGACGCAGGAAGTTGAGTCAACATGTCCATTCAGAAAATCGCGAAGCTGGCCGGTGTTTCCGTGGCCACGGTGTCCCGCGTGCTTAATAACAGTGACACCGTAAAGGATAAAAACCGGGATAAGGTGCTGGAAGCCATTAAAGCCAGCAACTACCAGCCAAATCTGTTAGCCCGCCAGCTGCGCACCGCGCGGAGCTCCATGGTGCTGGTGCTGGTTTCTGATATCTCCAACCCGTTTTGCGCTGAAATTGTGAAAGGTATCGAAGAGCAGGCCGAGCAGAATGGTTATCGCATTCTGTTGTGTAACTCCGGATCGGACATCAATCGCTCCCGCTCAAGTCTGCAACTGCTGGCAGGCAAAATGGTCGATGGGGTGATCACCATGGATGCCTTCACCACCCTGACTGAACTGACACAGCTGATCGGCAACATGCCCTGGGTGCAGTGTGCCGAATACGCGGATGCCGGGGATATCTCCTGTGTGGGTATTGATGATGTCCATGCTTCACGCCAGCTGGTGGCGCATCTGGTGGCCAGCGGACGCAAACGCATTGCCCTGATCAATCATGATTTGAGCTACAAGTACGCCCAACTGCGTCAGCAGGGTTATCAGCAGGAACTGGAACAGCGTGGTCTGTCCTGGCAGGCGGTGAGCTACGCCAGTGATCTAAGCTACAACGCTGGCAAGCGTGCGATGGAAGCGTTACTCAACGCCGACACGCAACCGGACGCGGTATTTGCCGTCTCCGACACACTGGCGGCCGGGGCGATGGCCGCCATCCAGGCCGCGGGACATCAGGTTCCGCAGGATATCGCTGTTGCGGGCTTTGATGGGTCAGAACTGGCTGAAATGATCTCTCCGCCTCTGACCACCATCGCGCAGCCATCGCGCGATATTGGCCGTACTGCGTTCAGCCTGCTGCTGCAGAAGATTGACGACCCGCAATCGCCAACTGAGCGCGTCATGATGGACTGGCGCCTGATTGTGCGCGCCAGTGCCTGATCGCTTAATGCGGCAGTTTTTCCAGCGTCGCACGCAGATTCTGATGTGAAGTGGTGATGATGCTCCAGGCATCCTTCGGCTTGTCGTGCTCAATGATAAACCACTTCACGCCGCTGGCTTTGGCGGCAGGCAGAATGGTTTTCCAGTCCAGCAAGCCTTCGCCCAGCGGCGCAAAATTCATCTCATCGTCGCGGATACCAATCGACGCATTATCCTTGGCGTGAATCGCATAGATCCGTCCCGGGTACTCTTTCAAAAGGCGCGCCGGATCCTGACCGCCGCGTGAAACCCACGCCGCGTCCATCTCCAGTTTCAGATTTTCTGCCCGTGAATGATTGAAGATGATCTCAAGCGCGGTCACGCCATCGTACTTTTTCATCTCGAAATTATGATTGTGATAGGCGAGCTGCATGCCGTCTTTACGCAGTTTCGCGCCGAGTTTATCCAGGCGTTGTGCATAGTCTATCCATGCTTTGGTGCTGTCCGGGCGATCTTCCGGTTTGATCCACGGAACCACGATGGTGTGATTACCCACCGCTTTATTGAACGCCACGGTCTGCGTGTAGTCGCTCTCCAGTGCCGTTAATTGCACGTGGGATGAGGTTACGGTCAGGTGATTTTTATCCAGCAAGGATTTCAGTTCTTTGGCTGCCAGACCCTGCGTGCCTACCAGCTCAACGTGCTCGAAGCCCGCTTTATGGGCCATGGCGAACTGTTCTGCCGGGGTGCCGACGTTCCGCAAGGTGTACATCTGCAGCCCAATTTCATCTTCAACGCCCGCTGCTGACGCCTGCGAGGGCACAGCACTCAACATGGATAATATCCCGGCCAACACCATCAACTTTTTCATCTTAATTCAGCTCCTTATCATAAGTAATCGATTACAAATTAACTTAAAGTAATCGATTACAAAATTAGGCGTGCCGATTTTGTGATCTGTGTTCAGATTATGGGGTGATCAAATTCAAAGAGAATGGTGACGCCAGAATTTGAGGCGTCACCAGCGTCATTATGAGGGTGTACGTGCTACTGAACCTTACAGCACACGATAGGCGATGCTTACTCTGCATGTGGATTCTCCAGCAATGCTGAAAGAGATGTGCCTTCAGCGGTTAACGCATCAAAGCTGCCCGCTGCGGCAATTCGTCCGTTGGCGAGCAGCAGAATGCGTTCGGCGGATTTCAGCATCGGGATACGATGCGCGATCATAATAAGGGTGCAGGTTTTGGGAAGAGACTCAAGGGCGGCAAGGATAAGGCGCTCATTTTCGCCATCTAAACCGGCAGAAACTTCATCCAGTATTATCACCGGTGCGTCACTGACTAAAGCTCGTGCCAAAGCGATACGCTGACGCTGGCCTCCCGACAAGTTTTCGCCTCCTCTAGTGCAGATGGTTTGATAGCCCTGTGGCAATTTGCAGATGAATTCATTCGCACAGGCGAATTTCGCTGCCTGTTCAATCTGGCTAAAGGTGGCATCGGGGCGGCCCAGGCGAATGTTGTTCTCAATGGTATCGTTAAACAGCCAACTCTCCTGCGATACCCAGGTAATCTGCTGTCGCAACGTTTTCAGGCTAAATGCCGACAGGTCTGTGCCATCGAGTGAAAGCGTACCTGATATTGGATCGTAGAATCGCAACAATAAATAGGCGAGGGTGGTCTTACCGCTGCCTGACATACCCGCGAAGGCCACTCTTTCTCCCGGTTCAATGGTGAAGCTCAGGTTATTCAGCACCGGGGTATCGCTTTGCGGGTAACAAAAACTGACGTTGCTAAATTGCAGTCGATGCCCTTGGGGGGTTATTGACGCCTGGCCGTCATGAACCTGTTCAGGTAGCTGCCGAAGTAAAAAGATGCGCTCGGCACTGGCTCTCAATGCGCCCCATTGCCCGCCGACCTGCAAAACTTCCAGCAGAGGAACGATTGCCGCGGCGCCGATACTGAGGATAAACGGCAGCCAGGCGAGCGACAGTCCTGCGTCATGAGAGGAGTTAAGACTGGCCACAAGCAGTGCAATCAGTGAAAGCGCCATCAGGCCATCCCGCAATCCCTGCTCCAGTCCGTTACGCGCCCCGTATTTGCGTTGTGCGTTGTTTAATCTGGCGTTGGCCTGCTGCAACGTCATGCTGTAGCGACCTTCAGCACCAAACATCTGAATGTCTCTCCAGCCCTGTGCGAGTTCGGCAATATGGCTGTTTAACACGCTTTTGCTTTCTGCGACGGCTTTTCCCTGTTTTTTCGCCCATCGTGCAGAGAACAACGGCGCCAGGACAATCATCAACACACAAGGCAAAAAAATCACACACAGCCAGGGGCTCACGAACAGCAATATTACCAGGGCAATCCCAGGCATCAGAAATGCGGTGAGGTAGTCCACCAGCATGTGCGCATAAAAACGCTCCATCAGCTCGCCATCGCTGGTGGCTATAGCCGCGATGTCCCCCATACGTTGCTGATGTGAACGTCCAGGCGTAGCGCGTGCAATGCCATCAAAGATGCTCATTTGAAGTGTTTCAATCAGTGCGAAGGCCAGGTCATGTGATAACCACGCCAGAGCCCAGCGGGCCAGGGCGGTCAGCACCACGCAGAAGGCCAGAACAGCGGTGAAGAACCACAAGGTATCGGGCGATGAACCGCTGAGCACAAGGGTGCAGATCCAGCCCGCGATAATCATGCAGGTGAAGGTTGTGCATTGCGCCACGATCCCTGCTGCCAGTGTGGAGAAGAGCCGAGACTGATGTGCCCTGAGGGGAGAAAGCAGCGCTCGCCAAAGTGATGGGGCAACGGGAGGCGTGTTGGTGTTCAAAGGATTGTCTCCTGCGATTGAAGCAGCGAAGCGTAATAGCCGTTTTCAAACCTCAGACGGGCGGGTGAACCCTGTTCGATGATGTCACCGTCCTGCAGCACCACGATGTGATCGGCTTGCGCAATGGTGTTCAGCCGATGTGCAATGCTAATGAGTGTGCAATGGCCGCTGAGTGATGAGATGACCCTTTGGATGGCTGCCTCGTTGGCCACATCAAGATTCGAGGTGATTTCATCCAGAATGAGAATGGGTGATTGTTTGAGTAACGCGCGCGCGATAGCCAGTCGTTGCCGCTGCCCGCCGGACAACAGCCCGCCATTTTCCCCCACCAGTGTATTCAGGCGCTGAGGCAGTGATTGAACCCATTCTGCCAACTGCGCCTGCTGCAATGCCTGCCAGATTTCCGCTTCAGTGACGTCAGGGCGGCCCAGCCGTAAATTTTCAGCCAGGGTGCCGTCAATTAAGAAAACCTGCTGCGACACCCAGCTGATACGACGACGAAATGCGGCAATCGAAAGCTCACTGGTCGGCTCATCTCCTAAAAAAATCGCGCCTGATTGCGGTGTGATAAATCGGGTGATCAGCTGAAACAGCGTGCTCTTGCCCGACCCTGAAGGTCCGATAAAGGCGGTGTGGCGATTCTCTGCAATGGTCAGCGTCAGGTTATTGAAAAGCGGCTGATGCTGGCCTGGCCAGCGATAAGTGATCGCCTTTAAATGCAGCGTGTTGCCAGCCGGCATCGGGTGGGGAAAGTCAGGGTCGTGGACGGTAGCAGTGGAGGCGGCCAATTCCTGCATTGCCGGGCGCATCTCCTGCGCAGCCCACAAGGTATGGAATACCGTTTCCAGTTGAAGGATAGGGCGAAACGCCTCCCAGGTGATAAACAGCGTCATTAGCAACAGGGCGGGATCCACAGTACCCTGCATGGTGCGCCAGGCGTTGATGATAAGAAGCCCGGAAGTACCGAGTAGCGATACGAAGCGAGTGATCCCGCCACGCATCATCGTCACTCGCAGGGTTTTCATGGATTCGAGGCGGAGTGATGCCGCGTGGTCTGCTATTTTGGCGCGAAAGCGTGGCACAGCATTACAGGCTTTCAGTGTCAGCATGCCGCGTAGCGCATCCATCAAATCCTCTGCAAAGTGCTGCATGGCGGCAAACACACCCACAATATGCCGACGTTGCTGACGCATAAACAGATGATCCATCACCGGGCAGGTCACCAAAAAGAGCAGCAATATGGCGCCTGAGAGCAGGTCGAAACTGGCCAGGGTGATCACTGTGACGGCACCGCTGAGTAAAGCCAGTAGCAGTGCGGGCAGATAGCGGCTGTAAAATCCTTCCATCACTTCCACGCCCTCAACCAGCGTGGCCTGTAATTTTGCCGCTGAATGGTGTTGCATGACATCAAAGCCAGGTGTCAGCAGAGGGCGAAACAGCTGCAGACGCAAACGGGTGCGCACATTTGCAGCTAACTGCTCGGTTTGCATGGCCCTGAAACCCATCAACACGGCCCTGAGCAGTGCATTTCCAGCCAGCATCACAAGCAGCATCATGATCGTAGTCGATGTAGATGCATTCAGCGCCATGATCGATTGCGTAAACAGCAGTGCCTGTAGCAGGTAGCTTACGGTAATCAAGACGCCTGACAGCAGGTTGAGTGTTAGCGCAGGAAGGATCTGCGCCGTCAGAAGCTTCGAGGGTGATTTCATCGTGGTTTCCCCGAGGGCAGCGCCAAACAGCGCTGCCCTGCAGTGCTTATTGCGCAGGCAGTGCCGTCCAGAATGTGCCCTTTAGCGGCACCGACAACCACTTGCTGGTTACGGTGTTTAGCGTCGCCTCAGGGTGCACATCAGCAAACAGCGCGGGATGAAACATTTTCGCCATGGTCTCGATCCCGACGAAATAGAGCGGGCTGTCGAAGAAGAATAACCAGACGCCACCCGTATGCCCGGCTTTCACCGCCGGTAAATGGGCGATTTTTGGCGCGGTCAGGAGGTGCTGACTGCTCTGGGCGACCTGCATTGCATCGGCTCCGGTGCCGATTTGTAATCCGTCGCGGCTCACGGCGGAGCCACCGCCCATCAGATAAAAATCAGGGTTACGTGACAGAATGTATTCCGGGTTCAGTTTGCCGATCGGCGCGCTCAGCATGTCGGCGCCAATGTTATGTCCCCCTGCCGCAGCAATGAAATCGCTCATATTGCTGGGTCCCGAGGTAAAGCAGCAATCGCCTTTACCCGGATTGAGATGGAAAAATACCGAGGGACGCGTGCTGACATTCGCCAGGCGTTTTGCAACCTCATCCATATGCTGTTGCCAGAACGCGATCACCTGATCGGCCTGCGCCTCCTGACCGAGTAACTGACCGAGCATCTTCAGGCTTGGCACGGTGTTCACCAGCGGTTTGCGGAAGAAATCAACAAACACATAGGGGATGTGGGCCGCATCCAGAGCATCGAGTCCCGGTGGAATCGGTCCATACAGGGTGAAGATCACTAAATCGGGTTTAGCCGCGATCGTCGCTTCCATTGAAAAGGTGCCGCTGTTCATGGTGCCCAGCACCGGTAAGTGGCTGGCTGCGGGATACTGTTTTTTTATCGCCTCCCAGGTGGCCGGTGAGTAGCGCTGGAGATCGTCTCCCCAGCCCACCAGATTATGGAAAGGATCTTTCTCCAGCAGCGCCAGCGTAATGATGTGGCGACTCTCTCCCAGCACCACGCGTTTTGCTGGTACAGGCAGAGTCACTTTACGCTGCAGCATATCGGTGACCGTAATCGCTGCCCACGCTGAAGAAGCACTGCACATCAGGCAGAGTGCGCACAGCCACATTATCAGGTTGGATTTTCTCATCATGATGTTTTCCTTAACTTACCAGCGATAGGACAGGGTGGCGCTTAACGAGCGGTCATAACCCGTGGTGCAGGTGGTGGTTGAGCAACTGACCCAATAATGCTTGTTAAGCAGGTTATTGGCGTTGAGCGCCACATTCATTCCATGGAGATGGGCATTGATCTGTCCCAAATCGTAGTGAATGGAGGCATCAACCAGGGTGTAGTCCGGTACTTTGATGGTGTTGTTGGTGTCAGCCCAGGTCGAGCCGACATAGCGCACACCCGCGCCTAAGCCCAGTGAAGCCAGCGGGCCACTCGCAACGGTGTAATTGCTCCAGAGAGAGGCCATGTGTTCAGGCATGGCGGTGGGCGTTTTGCCCTGTGCACCGGCCACCGTGGTCTTGCTGGTCTCAAGATTGTTCCAGCTGTAACTGGCAATCAGTTTCCAGTCATCGGTGAGGTTGGCGGTGGCTGAGGCTTCGATCCCTTTCGAGGTGACCTGTCCGGTCTGAATTTTGTTCAACGTATTGTCGGGATCGGTGGTCTGCACGTTGTCCTGCGTCAGGTCGAACCATGCCAGCGTAAACAGTGCGTCAAACTGTTCTGGCTGATACTTCACACCGACTTCCCACTGTTTTCCGGTGGTGGGTTTGTAGGCGTCACCATAGAAATTGGTGCCCAGCACTGGCGCAAACGAGGTGGCATAACTGACATAAGGTGCCACGCCGATATCCGTTATCCAGCTTAAGCCTGCCCGCCACGTAAAGCGCTGATCGTCCTGCGAAGTGTAAGTGTCGTTGAGACGGTTTTTGGTGTTCACCGAAGCCCAGTCCTGACGCGCAGAGAGGTCGAGGTTCAGATGCTGGAACAACGCGAGGCTGTTAGAGAGGTAAACGCCGGTTTCGTTAGCATTCTGCTGCGTGCTGGTATGGGGCGAGGTCGTCGGGAAGCGACCATTGCCGGTCGGCTGGTAAATATCAATGCTGCTGGCCCGGCCATAGTTCAGATAGTAATCCTCCCCGGTGTGGCGGAACGACACGCCCGCAACGCTGGAACCGTGTACGGGCCCTGCATCCCACTCGGTCTTGAGGTTGTTATCGGTGGCGAAGACTTTCCCTTTGATACCGAACTCATAGGCCACGCGATTCAGCGTGCGCATGTCCGCCGCCAGCGACGCGCCTGAAAGCGTTTGCGTCATCAGGTCGGTTTCGGTGTAGCGACTGGCAGAATGAAAGGTCCAGCGATCGCCAAAATGGTGGTCAAGTTCGTAACCCAGATTGCTCTGGGTCATATGGTTATCGAGATTGGTCCCATCAAGATAACTGTTGCGGTTAACCTGCCCGTTAGGGTTGCTGAGCAAGGTGCCATACAGCGGCAGGTAAGGGCGTGGCGGGCCAAATTTATTGCGGCTAACTGAGGCCAATACGGTCAATGAAGTGTCTGCATCGGGGCGCCAGGTCAAGGAAGGTGCCAGGTACAGGGTGTCATCCGGGACGTTGTTGAACTGGGTATTACTGTCACGCCCCACACCCACCACGCGATAGAGCAGTGTTTTATCATCGTTAAGCGGCCCGGAGGTGTCGAACTGGCCCTGCATGCGGCCATGACTGCCGGTCTGAATGGCCACTTCATGCTGTGCATTTAACGCGGGACGCTTGCTGATGGCGTTGATAATACCGCCTGGCGATCCTGCGCCATAAAGGAAACCATTCGGGCCACGCAGCACGTCCAGTTGTTCCAATCCGTAAGGTTCGTAGCGTACGTAGGACTGCTGAGTGGTGGATCGCAATCCATCCAGCAAGGTCCCGTTCAGTGTTGAATCAAAACCACGGATGTTGAAGTAGTCAAAGCGGGACGAGATCGCAGAGGTTGAGGCATACACTCCCGGTGTGTATTGCAGGGCCTGGGTGGTGCTCTGCACGTTACGATCGTCCATTTCGCTGCGGGTGATCACCGATACTGACTGGGGCGCAGCAAGAATGGATTCATTGGTGCGGCTCCCCGTTGTGCTGGTCTGTGCAACGTAGCCTTTTTCTGGTGCCGTTTTGCTGTCTGCCGTGACTTGCAAGGTATCTTCTGCCAGCGCGCAATGGGCATTAATTAACAGCGCCAGGCAGGTAAGGGGCGTGGTCCAGCGAGCCCAATTTTTATTATTGTTTTCCAAGGTATTCTCCACAATAGAAGCGACTTTTTTGTCGGCTAAAAGTGTGTCAGTGAGAATGTGGGCAGACAATCAGCAACACTTTCGCTTGCCGAACTCTTTCTTTAGAAAACATGCAAAATGAAACTTCCCGGTGTGGCCGGGAAGTCAATTTAGGGTCGGTGCTTATTTTGCTGCCAGTAGACGGTTTGCGTTTCGATATACCCATGGACAGGCATTTACAAAACGCTTACATTGAGAATGATTATCAATATCACTCATCTCAATGACAGGGTTAACTATGGATTCGCAGAAGCTTTCCGCCAGAAAGAGCAAACTTAGCCAGGGAGGTGATGGCGGAGTACAGATGTTGTTGAGGGGTGATATTTCACTTACCAGCGGCAGCGTGAATCCGCAGCACGCGATCTGGCAGGATGAGCAGCTGTTTGTGGGTCTGAAAATCATCATCATTGAAAGTGGTGAACTGTTGTGCCGCTTCCCTCAGCAGGCTGAGCGGCATATTAAAGGCCCGGCACTCTGTGCTGTATGGAGTCAGGATTTAGCGCACGCAAGTCAATGCTTACTGCCTGGTGCTGATTTGAATTACACCGCCGTGAATATCTCTACGCACTCGTTGAGCCAGCATCTTTGCGCCGACTCCATCAACACACTGACTGCAGGCATGCAGCTCGATTTGTCCGCAAATCCAGGTATGCGTATTCAGGCAACGCCGAAATGCCTGAGTGGACTGAGAGCGCAACTGTTTACCAACCCACTGCAAGGCGTTGCCCGGCAGCTGTACATGACGGGCAAGGCGCTGGAGATCGTCGCTCACACGCTGGATAGTTTGGTCAGTGAAGACATAACGTTGCAGCAATCAACGTTACGCCTGAGCTCCTGCGATATTGCCCGGCTGCATGATGTGAAAAACTTGCTCGCGGAGCACATCGACTCACCACCCTCAATTCGCGATCTCAGTGCAAAAGTTGGCCTGAACACGCGTAAACTCACCGCCGGGTTCCGACGCCTGTTTAATCAGAGCATATACGGCTATTTGCAAACGCTGCGACTCGAAACCGCCTGGCGTATGTTGTCGACGGGGGAAGCCAGCGTCTCTTCAGTGGCCTATCAAGTCGGTTATTCGCCCGCCCATTTCTCCGTCGCTTTCCGCAAAAAATATGGCTTTGCACCTAAGGATATGCGGGGCTGAAGCGGGGCAGAGCGATCTGATTGCTTAGCTTTTTAAACTGAGGAATTGAGCGGCAAATCAACCCAGGGGAGTAGGTCCAATTCTACGCCAGCCCATCCACAATGGTAATCATGGCTGTTGCCACGTTCTCACGCTGCTTTTTGGCTAACTGATACTCGTCAGAATGATAGCAGTCTAGCGCCATTTGATAATCGGGGAATTCAATGATCACATGCTTCTTAAATTCATTACCCTCAAGTGAGGTGGCATTTTCACCGCGAGCAATAAACTTCGCTTGATATTTTTTAAACGCAAGCGGTGCCAGCTCAATATAATTCTGGTACTGCTGTGCATCCTCAATATTGACGTGGGCGATCCAATAAGCAGACATTATTTTTCCTCGGCAGTCAGAATAGATTTAGCCAGCGTGGCCGCTTCTGAAAGATGCTGTTTGACGGCCTCTTGCGCGTGTTCGGCATTGTTCTCTTCAATCGCTTCATAAATACGCGACATACGCTCAAAACCTGCCACCTGACGTTCAGGGCTGCGCAGGGTCAGTGCGCGCAGTCGGCTGATACGACTATTCAGGCGCTGGACGATTTCCCACGCAATATGATGTTTTGCAATGGAAAAGAGTGCTTCATAAAAGGCCTGAGACGCTTCAACGCGTTCAATATCATCATGATCGTGCGAGGCTTTAGCAATGCGCAGGAGTTTCTTGTGCAGATTCTTTTTATCACTGCTGGTGGCTAATTTTGCGCAATCCTTCGCCGCTTCGGATTCCAGCAGGATACGAATATCGTAAATCTGCTCGGCCACTTCCCAGGTTAATATCGCCACAATCGGACCTTTTTTCGGCAGGTTTTCAATTAAACCTTCCGCTTCCAGATAGCGAATAACTTCGCGCACCACGGTACGGCTTACACCTAATTCATCACACAGTGAGCGTTCAACCAAACGGTCGCCAGCCTTAAAGTATCCGGAGATAATGGCCTGACGAACTTTGGCCAGTGCCAGTTCACGTAACGTCACCGGCGTATTTTCAATTTTTAGGGAATGACTCGCATCCATAATCGTCTCTTCGTTGAAATTTAAAAATTCAGCCTGAAGTCAATGTCATGTCCTGCAAGCGTTTTAACTATTAGCACTGTTTCCGTTCTGAAAGCAACGCCGCCTTTACTCTCTTTGCTACCACCGCCTATCGACTTCTCACCGACCCGCTCGTTGAAATCAGCGTTAGCTCACAGTTTCATCATGCGGTCTGAACACGAAATAAAAATATCCTTGAGGAATAATCAAAACTTCGTGAATTCATGCCGTTATGAAACGACTGCCCGGATAATTCGTGTGATTTTTATGACCTCAATCACACTCATCTCGCTGCTCAAACCGCCGGTGACATATTGCCTTTTTGAACCCCATCCCCCCAGTCATGGCGGGGTTTTGCGTTGCTTAAGCTTAGCAAAAAAGCCAGAAAAATTTAATACCGTATGATGGTATACCAAACTTTGACATGCCAGAAATCTCAGTGTTATACCACTTCCCGACACACCAGATTAACAAACCGTTAACTTGAATGAGGTTCTGACCATGCATCCAGATATACGCAAGACGTTCGTTACCACCGAGACCATTTACTCCGACGGCGGCAAAGCGGCGACGACACCGCTGGTGATGATTGCGGCTGCTGCCGTGGTGAAGAATCCGTGGGCAGGTGAGGGGTTCGTGGAAGATCTCGCCCCTAAGATTCGTGAAATGGCACCCGTGTTGGGCGAGTTACTGACCGGGTTAATCGTGAAAGAAGCGGGCGGTGGCGACAAGGTTGTGGCTTATGGCAAAAGCGCCGTCGTGGGTCTGAACGGCGAACTGGAACACGCGTCAGCGCTGATTCACACCCTGCATTTCGGCAACCATTATCGCTCAGCGGTGAAGGGTAAAACCTATCTGGCCTTTAACAACACCCGCGGTCCAGCCAATACGCCAATTCTGGTGCCGATGATGGGCACCGATGATGAAGGCACGCGCGAGCACTACCTCACCATGCAGTTCAACATCAATGATGCGCCATTCAGCGATGAGATTGTGATCGCGTTGGGCGCGGCACTGGGCGGCCGTCCGCATCATCGTATCGGCAACCGTTATCTTGACCTGAAAGAGTTAGGCCATGACCAGAAAAACCCAGCAGCTATCTGAGTTAGGTCTCCAGGTGAGTTACCTGGAGGCTGGACAAGGCACGCCGCTGGTGTTGATCCACGGCGTCGGCATGAACGCTGACGCCTGGTTCCCGCAAATGGACGTGCTGAGTCGCTATTTCCGCGTGATCGCGGTGGATATGCCGGGCCATGGCGAAAGCAGCGGTTTTCGCCATCCCGCCACCCTGAAAGATTACGTGCAGTGGCTGGCCCTGTTCCTGAAGACACAACCGGAATCCCGTTTTGCCGTGGCCGGACACTCAATGGGGGCGCTGATTACTGCCGGGATTGCCATCGATTATCCCCAGTTGGTGAATCATGCGATTGTGATGAGCGGCGTGTTTAAACGTAACGACACGGCACGCAACGCCGTGTTGCAGCGGGCACGAGAGCTGGCCAGCGGCAATGTGCGGCTCGATGCCCCGCTGGATCGCTGGTTCAGTGATGATCACCACGAACAGCCCCTGCGTAAAAAAGTGGGCGCGTGGTTGCAGCAGGTGAATCTCGACGGCTATGCCCGCGCCTATCAGGCGTTTGCGGCCGGAGATCGCTTTTATTCAGAACGCTGGAACGAAATGCAATGTCCGGTGCTGGTGATGACCGGTGAACTGGATGCCAATTCGAATCCAGACATGACGCGCCAGATGGCCCAGGCCGCGCGCCAGGGGCAGGCGGTGGTGGTCGCTAACGCTAAACACATGTTGAATCTGACGGATGCCGACCGTGTGAACGAAGAGATTTTATCGTTCCTGAATCCGGTTGCTGCCGCCGTCACGCAAAAAGAGCCTGTAAAGGAGTAACTTATGGACGCAGATAAACGCAGACAGTTACGCGACGCCTTTGGCGCCTTCATGACCGGGGTCACCGTGGTCACCACCAACGATGCGCAGGGGCAGCCGATTGGTTTTACCGCCAATTCGTTTTCTTCGGTATCGCTCGATCCCGCGCTGCTGCTGGTGAGCATCGATAAGCGCTCCGCCAATTTCGACAACTTCACTCAGTGCCCGCACTTCGCTATTAACATCCTGGCGGAGCAGCAGAAAGAGACGTCGAACATCTTCGCGCAGAAGATTGCCGATCGCTTCTCATTGGTGAAGTGGCGTAAAGGGGAGTTCAACACGCCGCTGCTGGATGACAGCTCCGCCTGGTTTGAATGCGCGATGCATCAGGTGGTGGATGCCGGTGACCACGCGATCCTGATCGGCAGAGTTGAGCAGTTCGATTCCTGCGGCACCCCGGGGCTGGGCTACTATCGCGGCGCCTACTTCACGCCTTATCAGAATGCCGAATCCCTGATTGCCGGTCCTAACGTGGTGGTCAGTGCGTTGATTGAATCGGCGGGTCAGGCGCTAGTGGTGAAAAAAGAGAATGGTTATGGCCTGCCGTCGCAAACGGTGAATAACCGCAGCGTCAGTAAAACCCTGAAGCAGGTGTTCGATGGACTCAACATCGAAGCCAGCCCGGGTTTTGTCTACTCCATTTGGGAAGACCGCCAGAAGAAACAGCAGCATATCGTGTTCCTCTGCGCGCAACCGACTGGCAGCACCTTGCCAGCGGTGCAGCAGGGCGAATGGGTGGATGTCCACACGCTGGCACAACTGCCGGTGCCGGACAGCGCGTTGAAATCGCTGGTCGATAGGTTTATCCGCGAAAATGCCGTCGGTAATTACGGGCTTTATTACGGCGATGAAGTTGAGGGCTCAGTGCGCCACTTCTTTACTCCGTCTCATCAGGAGGTGGTATGAAACTTTCCCTGTTCCTGCATATGGAGCGCGTGTCAGCGGATGACGCGCAGGACCAGCTGTACGATGAAATGATGGAACTGTGTGAAATCGCGGATAAAGGCGGTTTGCACGCTATATGGACCGGCGAACACCATGGTATGAACTTCACCATTGCGCCGAACCCATTTATCAATCTGGTGGATATCGCCAGCCGCACGCAAAACGTGCGTCTGGGCACTGGCACCATCATTGCGCCATTCACCCATCCGATCCGCCTGGCGGGCGAAGCGGCAATGACGGACTTGATCACCAAAGGGCGTCTGGATCTCGGGATTGCACGCGGTGCGTACTCCTATGAATACGAGCGTCTGATGCCGGGAATGGATGCCTGGGAAGCGGGCCAGCGTATGCGTGAGCTGGTTCCGGCGGTGAAAGCGTTGTGGAAAGGGGATTACGAACACAAGGGTGAATTCTGGAATTTCCCGTCCACGACGTCATCACCGCAGCCAAAACAGCAGCCTCATCCGCCAATCTGGGTCGCCGCCCGCGATCCGAACAGTCATGAGTTTGCGGTGAAGAACGGTTGCAACGTGCAGTGTACGCCGTTGCATCAAGGGGAAGAGGAGATCACGCGTCTGATCACCACCTTTAAAGACGCGTGCCGTGAATACGCACCCGATCAGCCGCTGAAGATCATGCTGCTGCAGCATGGATTCGTTGCCGAGGATGAGGCAGATGCGCAGCAAGCCGCTGTTGAGCTCAATCGTTTTTATAACTACTTCGGCGCCTGGTTCAAGAACGAGCGCCCGGTAGAGCAAGGCTTGATTAAGCCGCTGACAGAAGAAGAGATCGCGGCGAACACCTATTACAGCGTGGAAGGGATGCGGAAAAATCTGGCGATCGGTAATCCTGACCAGGTGATCGCGCGCCTGAAAAACTATGAGGCGATGGGCTACGATGAGTACGCCTTGTGGCTGGACAGCGGTATGACCTTCGAGCGCAAAAAAGCCTCGCTGGAACGCTTTATTCAACACGTTGCACCTGCATTTCACTAAGCGGAGACGTCATGGAATCCTTCAAACTCTACATCGATGGCCAATTTGACGCGGGTGCAGCGACTTTTACCTCGCTGAACCCGGCCACCGCTGAGCCTTGGGCCAATATAGCCGAAGCGCGCAGCGAGCAAACCGACCGCGCGGTCCAGGCGGCGGCTCGTGCTTTTGAATCTGACGTGTGGCGTGGATTAACCGCCGGTGCGCGCGGCAAATTGCTGTTGAAGCTGGCGGATTTGATTGAACGCGATGCGCCGAAGCTGGCACGCCTGGAAACACTCGATACCGGCAAAATCATCCGTGAAACCCAGGCGCAGATAGCCTATGTGGCGGAATACTATCGCTTCTATGCCGGACTGGCCGACAAGATGGACGGCGCCACGCTCAGCATCGACAAAGCCGATATGGAAACCTGGATCAAACGCGAGCCGGTGGGGGTGGTTGCGGCGATTATTCCCTGGAACAGTCAGCTGTTTCTATCAGCGGTAAAAATCGGGCCTGCCATCGCGGCCGGCTGTACGGTGGTGGTGAAAGCGGCAGAAGTTGCTCCGACGCCACTGCTGGCCTTTGCGGAGTTGGTGCATGAGGCCGGTTTCCCGGCTGGCGTCATCAACGTGATTACTGGGTTTGCCGAAGGATGTGGCACGGTGCTGACACAGCATCCGCTGGTTGATCACATTGCCTTTACCGGCGGAGCAGACACCGCTCGCCATATTATTCGCAACAGTGCAGAAAACCTGGCGAGTACCTCCCTGGAATTAGGCGGGAAATCCCCGTTTATTGTGTTTTCTGATGCTGATTTAGACAGTGCAGCCAATGCGCAGGTGGCCGCCATCTTCTCTGCCTCAGGACAGAGCTGTGTGGCGGGATCGCGTCTGCTCGTGGATGAGCAGATTAAAGATGCCTTTATTGAAAAGCTCACCAGCAAAGTGCGCGGCATTGTGATTGGTTGCCCGCAACAGCAGGAGACGCAGTTTGGTCCACTTTGTACCGCGCGGCAGAAAAGCAATATCGAGCAGGTAGTGAGTCGCAGTATTGAGCAGGGTGCGCGTCTGGTGATCGGCAATCAGCCGATTGATCGCCCTGGTTTCTATTATCCGCCCACCATTCTGGATTGCAGCGCCGTGCCAAATGCGGAAAGCGTGGTGCAGGAGCTGTTTGGACCGGTGTTGTCAGTGCTGACGTTTAAAGATGAAGCCGACGCGATTCGTCTAGCCAACGGCACAGAGTATGGTCTGGCGGCAGGCGTATTCACCCAGAATCTGACTCGCGCCCATCGTGTCACGCGTAAGTTGCGTAGCGGCGTGGTGTGGCTGAATACTTATCGCGTGGTTTCACCGCTGGCGCCATTTGGCGGCTACGGTAAGTCCGGCTTTGGTCGCGAAGGCGGCATTGACGCGGCGCTGGAATACACCACGACGAAAACTGTCTGGCTGCGAACCAGCGATGAGCCGATTAGCGATCCCTTTATTATGCGCTGAGGGGTTAAGGTGCGCTGACATGCGCACCTTGCGGGAATCTGGTTTGCATTTATCAATGCGCACTCTAACAGAAATAACGTTGGAATTTTCAGCGTCGTTATTTATGACGACCGTCACAGGTACAGTTGTTAAGCATTAAATAGCACCGGGAGTCTTACCGCCAATTCTTTAATAAGAAGACGAAAAACCATTCGTCGGGATGGCTGTGGCTTTTTTTCGCGAGGAAGGTTTTACCCACATTAAAAAACAATCCCATTTTGAGAATTGGAGGGTATGGTGAATACACAACCACGTCAGAGTCAAATTATAGAAAATAAGTCAGTGGATTATGTCCCGGAATCGGAACGCCACGGTAAATCACACAGTTTATTTACTTTGTGGTTCTGTACCAACATTGCACCGTTGGCGGTAGTCAGCGGCGCGATTGCCACCGAAACGTTTCATCTGAATGTTATTTCCGCATTAACCGCGATTATTGCCGGTCATCTGTTTGGCGGGATCTTCCTTGCGTTAACCTCTGCGCAAGGGCCCAAAGTCGGCATTCCACAAATGGTGCAGAGCCGCGCGCAATTTGGTCGCTACGGTTCGCTGCTGGTGATTAGCTTTACGACGGTGATTTATCTCGGGTTCTTTATCTCGAATATTTCGCTATCCGGTAAAGTCATCAACAACGTCTTTCCGTCGATGCCGGTAAGCAGTGCCACGGTTATTGGCGCTATTCTTGCCACCGCCATTGGTATCGTCGGTTATCATTTTATCCATCGCATCAATAAAGTCGGTGCATGGATCATGGGTGCGGCGCTGATTTTGGGCCTGGCGCTGATGGTGTCACAACCTTTGCCCGCAGACTTTTGGTCTCGCGGCAGCATGAGTGCAGCAGGGTGGTTTGGCACTTTCTGCATAGGTGCGGTATGGCAAATCAGTTTCTCTCCCTATACCTCTGACTACTCGCGCTATCTGCCCGCCAATGTCGGTATTGCACGCCCGTTTATTGCTACTTATCTGGGCGCTTGTGGTGGCACCATTCTGGCGTTTATCTTCGGTATGATGGCCGTCAATATTGCGCCAACCAGTGATGCCATGATGTCAGTGCGTCATGCGACCGGCTGGCTCGGCCCTATTCTGATGGTGCTGTTCCTGGTCAATATTATCTGCCACAACTCAATGAATCTGTATGGCGCGGTATTATCACTGATCACCGCTGTGCAAACGTTCCATCCACACTGGACGCCGGGTGCCGCGGTGCGTTTAGTGGTGTCATCGCTGGTATTAGTGGGAAGCGTGTTGGTCGCGCTGGCAGCATCACAGAACTTTGTTTCCTTCTTTATCAATTTGATTCTGGCGTTGATTGCGGTATTGGTTCCATGGATTGTGATTAATCTGCTGGATTTCTATTACGTGAATAAGCAGAAATATGATGTTGACGCGATATTTCGTGCTGATGGCGGACGTTATGGATTGCTGAATACTCAGGCGTTGCTGGTCTACTTCGCCGGAATTTTGGTGCAGGTGCCATTTGTTGAGAATGCTTTCTTTTCCGGCCCCTATGCGAATTTAATTCCCGGTGTGGATATTTCATGGATCATCAGTTTTGTGGTGACCAGTATAGCGTATCCTTTATTGCATCGTAAAAGCGAGTCCAGTCTGGTGAGCACCAGGAAAAGTAAGGCGTGAAGAGTGATACCTTAAGGTGAATGCGTTATCGAGCTATTTACAGGAGGAATTCTCCTTGGCTTAATCGGCAGCGTTTGATGGATCGCTATTTATTTTGCAGACCGGCATTAGTAATGTCGGTCTTTCTAAGGTTTTGGTGGCACCATCTACTCCAAGCCTTACCCCCCATGAATGCATTAATTTCACTATTATTCTCCATTATTATGTTAATCCTGGCGCATAAATTTCGTGGGCTTATTGCAATAGCCAGTTTAAAATTTTTTATCCGCAGTTATCGGCAACTAAGTCATAACTGCATCAGAGAGAAATAATCGAAGTTATTAAGGTGGCTTCCTCGCTAACCAATGAAGGGAATGAATTGAATGCCTTCATTTGCACCAGTCGCAGGTGATTAAGCCACTCATTAAATACATCAGCGCCTATCAAAAGGCGGTGGGTAAATCCATATTAGTTACAACACACTCAACTACTATTTCTAACTTTAGTCCGGAGAGAATTCAGAAACTGCGAGCCCCTCTCAGGCCAGACCCGCGCCGTACCCGCACCCCGGTTGCCCCCACTGAACAGCCCGCTCCGCCCGGCCCATAGGGCCGGTAAGTCGTTTAAGGCTTTTTATTGAATGCTGTAACTATTAGGTTCTTCTTTGCTGTCAGTGTTACCGCGGGTTGTTTCTTTCGTCTCCGACCGTCTGACTTCATTGCACCTGAAAGGCCGCTGCTTCAACGGCGGTCGGGCAGGGGGTGTTCTGGCTGGCCGGGAAAGTCCGTAGGAGAATGTATGTATAACGCTGTCAGCGCAGACAGGCAGCATAATGAACATATGCGCTGCGCGTTGCGTGCCATCGGTGAGGCCCGTTTGAAGCAGTCAGTATTTACCTGAATAAATACTATGATGTTTGTTGCTGGCTTCTGATAAAAGTTAAAGTGAGAAAACCAGCGCTGCTGGAGTGAAACTATAATTGATTAAGTTCATTCTAAAAAGGAGCGGCTATGCCTTACTCAGCCACATCTTTAGCGATCCTTCGTTCGATGCGCGACAAGCACAAGTTTCTGTTAAGAGGTGACAGAAGTCATGGGTGTGAAATCAGATACAACCTGATAACTAAGCAAAGAGAAGACAGGTCCGCGTTGAGCTTAATTCCTCTAGAGCGCGCTGGTTTAATCGAGTTCGTATCTGAACCCCTGGACCCAAAGCGTTACTACATCGTAAGAATGACGAAAAAGGGCATTGAATTTTTAGAAGAAAATGATATTCACGCTCAAAAACATAGCTGAGTAAATGTATGTCTACCACTCGATCAAGGTAGCGTTCAAGTTCAGACGGGGCTGTTCAATGTTATCAACGGTAATTGACTACGATAACTCGCAGGTTAAACCCTAGATCCGGATTTTTAACAAAGCTTAAAATATAGTAAGGATAAGGTCACTGTTCAAAAGCGGCACGGTCTGCCAGGACTCAGATTGCTGATAAAACTGTGAAGGCTGTTATTTCAGGGATGTTATAAGGATAGCGTAAGCTCATTTACAGGTTCACATTCAGTTAGTCACAGCAGGTATCAATAAAGCCGGCTGCGTAAAAACAGGTTTAACACCGCAAAAGCATGGCAATAAACTTTGGCAAAGGTTGGACACAGTGTTGCTTTTAAGCGTATCGCGGTTGCGGCCTGAAGACCACATATAATGATAAACAGGATATTGCGCTCAAGTCATTTAAAGAAAAGGCCATAGCATTAAGAATGCATATCAAAGAAACTACCCGGATTTTTACAGACGCAATATGAGGTGTTTAGAATCAGAGTAAGCTGAACACCTTAACACGCAATCAGTCAGGTTGTTTGTCACCTGACTCTGGTGCATTACTTTCGTCATCTTTAGGTTGCTTTTCAGGCGTTTTTTTCTGCGGATTGTAATCAGGATTATCACCCTTAACAGGACGATCGGTCATAGTGCTTTCCTCGTTCAAATTGATGAGTTCTGAGTGTAGTAAAGCGTTCACTGAGGAGCCAAGCGGTCATAGCGACTTATTATCTTTTGCATCCATAGCAAGTGCGCTGGCGCTAGCCGGATCAAACAATGAAAGGCTCTCAATCTGGTCGACCATAATCACCTTACGAAACTCTAACGCTGACTTCGGCTTAGAAGTAAAATCAACGTCATGAATGTGGTACCAGTGGCTATAATTGTGCTCAACAGCAAGGTTGAGCGTGCGAGCGTCCCGATAGCCGCTCAGCATAGGGATGAGCACAATATTGGCAGTACTGGCGTACTCGAAGGTTGCGGCATGAATCATACCAATGTAGATACGTCGTGACTTAAGCGTGACCCAAGCCAGTTCGCCATCTTCCATGCATTGCAGTAGCATTTGTTCGATACCGTTTGAGCGTGACAGACGTTGGTAAAGATCCTTTCGACTGCTTGCAGTCAGACGAGCACTATTAGCCCAGTTTGAACGGTAAACGCAAAAGGTGACGGCAAATGCCAGCATAATCATGACTGGCGCCTGAATGCTCAAAAAGCTCCAGGTCATGAAATCAACATGCCAGCGCGCATGTTGAATTTCCGATAAGCCAAACGCATTATTTAAGGCCGAAGCAGCCAGAAGAAGCAGCCAGATAACCCCTGTCGCCAGGACGCCCTGTAAAACGAAAATGCAGCCGTACAGTGCAATCAGGAAATAAACATCCCACCCAACCGAACGTTTAATCTTTAATCGACTGGACATGTCGCGGCTGGTATACCAGTATCCGCACACCATTAAGACCATGAAAATTGCTGTTCCCATCAGATATCCTTCAATCTTTTGACATGGTCTTGAAAATCTCTTTGCACTTCTGGGCTTAAAGGATTTACCGACGCATTTCCATCTTCATCAATAATGATGCGGTCACCTTCCTCAATGGACTCTTTCATATCCTGCTGACTCATGACCTGTAAAAGAGATTCGGGGCTGCTGAAAAGAGATGAGAGAAAACGAAGCATAATAAGTTCCGTAAATTATTATTGCGTTTAGTATGAATGATAATGACAGAAATGCGCTCCAATACTGATCTGCATAAGTTGAAATGTCCTGATTCAGAGTAATCCGCATGTTCAAAGCGAAACCATTATAACTCTTCACATTAAGGAAATAAGATAACGGTTGACATTGCAATTGCGCGAAATGTCATTCGAGAAAAAATACAGAGATAAATATACGCGTACATATGACTACACAATAATCAACACCACAGCTATATCTTTACGCTAAGGGACATTTCATTCCATGGTTAAAGCCTCCTCGCAGGTTACCCCGGGAGAAGCCACGGTGGATGTTTTTATCCTCGATAGTTCCTGCTAACGACGTTTAATAATGATTGTTTAGAGGTAACTGCCACTACAGAACTCACCTGTTATTTACGCTTCGGATGCCAAGGTATCATTCAGGTTCAGCAGGGCGCATGCCGTTCTGGGCAAACTGATGTATGGCTACGGATATCCGCAGGGAATGTCAGCCAGCCTGAGTGAGGTGCAGTCTGCTGCTCAGATTATGTATTACGGCGGTGACCTTGCTGAACTCTTACTGATTACGGGACTGTTTGCGGCCTGGTTCAGGCATCGCAGCACCTTACCTGAACTTCTGCTAGTCAGAGAGGCTGACACTTTCGATGACAGGTGATGATTTACAGTAAGCGGGCCTATGGCCCACCTGAGCTTTGCTCAAGCTGTCTGATGAGTGCGAGGCTGCTAAGCTTTCAGTTGAGGATTACCACTTTAAACCCGAATACGGGGTTAATTCCCTCCTATACCATGAATGATTAGGATACTATGCAGCAACCTTTTCCGATTTTGACACCCGGCGACCAGGTGGTTATCTACGACGGCGTTTGTAAACTGTGTAATGCGTGGGTTCGTTTTTTATTGTCTCACCGCCTGCCTCCGTATGTAAGATTTACGCCGGTACAGAGCGAGGAAGGGAGAGCTTTGCTGGAGCATCTCGGTCTGTCAGCAGACAGTATCCACACGATTGTCCTTTCCGATGGGCAGCATCACTGGCTTCGTTCAGAGGCTATCTTCCGTATTATGCGCTTTCTTCCAGGGCCCTGGCGGCTTTTGGGTCTGCTGCATTTTCTGCCTCTGGCGGTGACTGACACCCTCTACAATCTTGTCGCCCGAAACCGGTATCGTATATTTGGTCGCTACGATTCCTTGCTTTCCCCTGAGCCTGATCGCCCAGGCCGTTTTTTAAACCAATAAATATTTCCCCAGCCCTTTATCAGGCCCCCTTTATCTTTTGTGGGTCGAATAGCCTTAGATCTTCTGCCGACCTGAAGATGCGAATGCGCGATCATGTTTTTTTAAAACCGGCCAGGATGAGAATGAATTTGCTGAGACACATCGTGTCAAAACCACGCCACGAACCTTGATTCTGGTTCTATCACTGGTGGGTATGCTCACTTAAGCCCCCTTTTGGTAAGCTTTTGATAAATAATGACGAATGATATTATCGTCCCGTGGTGTTTTAAATCCAACCCGGTCGCTTCCCTGTTATCACTACGCTCTCTTTTTGCCTGAACACGATCTCACTGACATGAGCTGTCATTGCCAGCCCGGGGCTGAAGTCGGCAAGTGGATTACACTCGTAAAGTTGTATAAATATTGCACCTTTTGTATCAATTATCTTTGTAAGGGTTCACACTGATTACTTATCCGGGTTCACCCCGGGCTATTCACCCCATTGAGGGGGGCATATCATGCCTTACCATTCTACTGAAACCGTCTGCGGTATTACCGGGACGCTCCCTGGCACGCTGCGTAACTGGCGCCGTGCAGGCCTTATTACTGCTCCAGAGCAGCCTGATGGTTACAGCCTGGGACAACTAAGCCGTATATTTACCGTGCTCGATATGACGTCTCGCGGTGATACGCTTCGTGAAATTGTCCTGCAGCTTAACGGCGTTCCTGGAACACATCGAAGCGGCTGGGAATGCCGTCAGGAAGAACTGAATAATCAGCTGAGTAATCCCTCAGATAAGCTGCTGGAAGCGCGTATACGTCGGGTCGGAAACGACTATTGCGGAGATGATTTTGTTAACTGTTATCTTCGCCCACTTAACCTCTGGCTGCGTACAGACTTGACTGAGGGCGCTGACAAACGGCAGGCTCGTTTTCACTAGGCCGTTATCCGCCACGCCCGCCAGACCATTGCAGCGGCGCACCGGCGGAATACTGTGCCGCTCTTCCTCGAGGCGGTCAGCGTGACTGACCTGACTGAAATCTGGATGGAGGCGATCCGGCTGACCGGTCAGGGCTTCAGGGTCGAGCTGTCAGATGAAGTAACCGGCATACCTTCGAATGCTGCTAACCACTACGAACATCACTTGATGTGGTGCGGAGCGGGTATTTCCCGGTTAATGCACTGGAACTACCGTCATCGGCTCCTTGACGGCCTGCCCGCCATGCTGTGCGGTCCTGACCAGAGGATGCAGACAGCGGCCTGACAGAACTTTAAGCCTCTCTCTTTTCTGCCAGTGCAGCCAGCTGGCGGATATCAGGCCGGGTGACAAACATGATGTTGACTCATTCGTGCATTCCCGTCATTAGGTGCATTCACTCCATAACATATTCTGCCTTCCCGCTCCAAAGGCCATAACTTTTCGGAATAATGTCCCGGCACGATTTCCGTCCATGTCTACAGTTAGCCATGAGGTTGTCATTAATCTGAAATGGAGGAGGAGAATGTCTATTCAACACGACGATAAAGGCCACGTTATTATTGGCGAGGCGGCACTCAGCCTGGCATTAGCTGAACGGGAAATCAGCGTGCTTTCACTGATCGTCCAGCTGGAGCGCATGGCTGAAGCCGGTAGCAGCATAGCCCGGCGTTCTGAAATTTTTGCGGCCAGTGAGTGGCTGAAGAGTTTTAAGGATCCTGGTCATGCTGTGAAGCATGTGCCTTACCTGCAGACCCTTGCGGGCTTTAACGACGAGTAGAAATGACACCATAGGACGTGTCCGGCTCTGGCCGGAAAGCGACGACGAAGATGACCTCATCGGTCACGTGCAAACGTGTACCGGCCGGAGAAACTGTCACGGACGACACTCCCGGATGCACATCACCCGCAGTGGAGTGCCGGGATCAAAACAATATAATTCACGCATTGTCGGCAATACCCAGCTTGTCCGCAACTGACAGATTTCAGGTGCTTTGTCAATGATAAGGTAAAAGGTAAGAAATTGATAAACTTCAGCGTCTGGCCCCTTTCTCTGTCACAACGGCATTGCTGCAGGAGGCTAGCCGAACACCCCAGCATAAGCCCCGAAAGAGCAAACGCCGCACAGGATGACCGATACAGCAGCGGCAGCAAGCGTATATTTTTTCATTTTCTGATTCCTTAAATTCCCATTGTAACTTCCAGCCTGGCAGCTATTTCCGCTCTGTAAACCTTCGCAGTGATTCCAGGACGAATCCTTTCTGCCTAAACGTTACGCTAAAAATGGAGGCAGTGAAGAACTGCCCGCGTTTCCTGGCAAAATTTTTCTTCTCTGCAACGCAGTTAAAGGTCTCCGGATGAAAAGTAACTGCCTGCAGATAGTAAACCTGTACAGACATATAGCGGTGCAGAGAACTGTCTCTAAATTTTTTCAGCGAATAACTTAAAGAACATCATTCCATAGAATTCAGTAGCTCAGATGACAACAAAGGACTTAAACCACACTTTTTGCAAAAATAATAAAGGGGACCTTTTAATATATTTTGTACAAATTTGCAGTAAATCGTACAACTTTCATTCACCTCTCTGACCAGTTCTTTGGAGGATCCACTAATGCGCCAGAATCGACACGCACCAAACTCTTCTGAAGCAATCGCTCAGTATTTCACTAAGGCATCTCTGCCTTCCCAGCAGGAAACGCTCGGACAAATTGTGGTAGAAATCCTCAGGGAAGGCCGTAGCCTGAACCGTAAGTCACTCTGCACAAAACTACTTCGCCGCATTGAACACTCATCAGATCCTGAAGAAGAGCAGCTTCATCATCTGAACGGCCTGCTTTTTGAACGCCAAAGCTGAATAATCAGTTAAAAACAGTATTGTTGGGTGCCAATATTAAGCTGCGCACGCGTAAAGATAATGGCACCTTTTCAGGCATTTAAGCATCGCTCACTAATTTTTAGCTTGTGATGTAAGTATCAGGTAGTAATCAGAGAAATTCATGAATCGTAGTAACCAGCAACAAGCTATTGATGAAATAATTGGTGAAGCCGCTTTCGCTTTACTTCAGGATGGCGGCGCCATTAATCTGCGCGCTCTGATTGTTCAGTTAAATGAGATGCAGAGGTCTGCTGATGATGTGCAAAGGCAGACTCTCATCTTGCTCGCCCTTGCTGAAATAAGACAAAGCCGGAAAGAGGGTGGTGCTCTTCCAAAGATTCGAAATGAAAGTACGGATAACGGGCTTTCACATTTTTCCGAAGTAGGGATTTCGCCCACTAACCGGAAGCATTAATCACAGCATTTTGCTGTATGGATTATAATCACCCTGACTCAGACATATGGAAATACAGCATGCAGATGCCTGAAGAAAATTTTAACCCTATTACTGACCGTGAACTGGCCGATCATATACTGAACGTGGGAGCCGAACAGAATGAAGAGGCCGCGGTGCTGGGACTCGTCATCCGCAGCCTGATGGCCACTGAAGGCAAGGTCAGCAATAAGGCAATTATTCTCAGCCTGGTTGGCGCGCTAGAATCAACGCACGACGCTCAGCAGGCCGACTTACTGCGAAGGACGCTGGAAATTGTCGTTGCCCATACACCTGAAGACGCATGATCTGGTATATCAACGCTTACCCAGAACTGAACGATTAGTCGCGCTAAAATTAGCAATTATGTAGTCCTCTATTCTTCCGGCCATTCAAAATGGCCGTAGAGAATAGAGGAATGTTTTTAGCCACGGTTAATCTTCCATTCGGATCCGGTTTGCTGAATTCTTCCCCTACTTACAGTCATAAAATTCATTAATTCTTGCCCGCAGGGCTGAAATACATTATCCCGCAAGGCAACAGACTGAATCTAATGCTATATTTTCCCAACTGAAATGTTTCAGGCAAAGCGTGAAAAGGTCAGCAGTAAAGCAGTTGGCCGCATGTTATTCCCTGCGAAGGATCGTTGGCCGCCACCCTTCGCAGTTAACCAGCAGCCGGAGGGCTTATGAAAAACCAACTGCTCAGCTATGACGATGTGTTCAGGATGGTGCGCCAGCACTGTCTGCTGAGATTTCCGCAGCAGGCTGACTGCCATCCTCAGATAACGGTTAATGCTTACCTGAAATCAGCGGGTTCGTCGCTGCATGCCCCGGCTCCCGGTCTGAACTTCAGCCATCGCACTGACGACGTTATCTCTGATTTCGACAGGTTTATAATCGGGGATCAGAACAGGGAAGCCCTGTTTGCGGACATTACCGACATGGTGCGATGGATGGCGGATAACGGTTACCTGCAGTCAGGCGGGGAAGAAGATGCAACGTATTACCCTTCGGATAAGCTATTGCGATCACCCTCGCTTATCTTCTGAATAATACCTTTGCAATATGGCATAAAAAAACCGGGCCTTGCGAGTGCCCGGTTTGCAAAAACGATTGCAAAAATGAAGCCATTCGGAGATTGGTAGCTTTTACAGGCAGGTATCCTGTATTTATGATGATAGGTTAACCCTGCGGAAAAGCATGCGAAGCGGCTGGAGACCCAATGCGCCGCGCATCACAGCCAGAGCTGTTGCGGTTGGTGAGGGTAGGGTGAGAGATATGACGAAACCGTTTTACGCTATCAGAGCGATGCGGGAAAGATAACTCAGGTCCGTTTCACCACCTGCTTTCAGATGCATTATTTCCCCTCAATAGTTATAGCGACGAAGAGCTAATCAAATCATAAACCCGGCTATTGCGGAATATTACTGCACCGTACGGCTTAGCCGCACGGGAATGAACAATGAATGCAACGCTGACCTTGACCGTCAGGTCGTTGTCGCAGCTTCAGCTGTGTTCTCACCAAAATGTTCACGCATGTGTGTTTCGATCTCTTCGAGCGTCTTTCCACGCGTCTCAGGCAACATAACCGTGACAAACACCAGCGATACCACATTGATTGCAGCAAAGATGAAGAACGCATTATTACCCACCAGCGAAAGTAATGGCGGAAACGCCAGCGCAACAGTAGCGTTGCATATCCACTGAAACGCCACCGCTGACCCCGTTAGCACGCCACGAACTTTCATCGGGAAAAGTTCAGACATGAGTAGCCAGTACACGGGAGAAATGCACATCTGCATTAAGAAAAGGAAGACCAGGATACAGCCCAGCGCCAGCAAGCTTTGAACAAGGCTATGCGGCATCAACACCAGAACAGCCCCTAGCGCCAGTTGCATTCCAATCACGACTGACAGGCCTGTTATCAGCATCGGACGGCGGCCGAACTGGCTGATTGCTTTGATGCCTGCGAACGTCGCCATCACGGATACCGCACCGTTTCCTATCGTTGCTGCAATCGATGCGCTTGTGCCAAGCCCCGTACTCTTAAGAATGATTGGCGTGTAATACATGAAGGCATTCACGCGAAAGCTATGAGTATAGTCAGATATTGCAAAATGGGATCTTGCTCACAGTATCTTCGGTGCACTTACGACGCTCAGCGGCATGCTTTTTTTATAAAACCGCGCATCGGTTTGGTAAGTAAAACCCCGGATAAATACCGTATCTTTTTTTACTCTTAATTGCTTTTAATACCTCACCAATATTGATTGATATTTACCCACCCATTTAATCGCTCCGCTTAAATATGAAAATTATTTTCCATGAGCTGCGTGACAAATATCACATTTTTGCCAGGCTTAATTAACTCACCAAAAAGGAGATACAGATGAACTCATTTACTAATAAAACGCTCATCACACAGGAATATCCGAAGCCGCCGTTTAAAAAACAGCATCAGCCTGTTCCTGGCCTGGCGAGTAAAATGGAACCACGCCCCGACCACGGTGAAACCAGTTACCGGGGGACAGGACGGCTTACTGGACGTAAAGCCCTGATTACAGGCGGGGATTCCGGCATTGGTCGTGCCGTTGCTATCGCTTATGCGCGTGAAGGTGCCGATGTCGCGATTAATTATCTGCCGGATGAAGAACAGGATGCCGCAGAAGTCGTAAAACTAATCGAAGCCGAAGGACGAAAAGCCGTTGCTATCCCAGGCGATATTCGTTCGGAAGAATTTTGTCAGAAACTGGTTAACGAAGCTGCCAGCCAATTAGATGGTCTTGATATTCTGGTTAATAATGCCGGGCGTCAGCAGTTTAACGAATCCATTCGTACGCTCTCTACGGAAGATTTTGACGCCACATTTAAGACCAATGTTTATGCGATGTTCTGGATAACCAAAGCGGCGCTTGAATATCTGCCGGCAGGTTCATCCATCATTAATACCACATCAGTACAGGCCTATGATCCGAGCGCCATTTTACTGGATTACGCTCAGACAAAAGCGTCAATAGCGGCTTTCACCAAAGCCCTCGCGAAACAGCTGGGTGAACAGCAAATTCGCGTTAATGCCGTCGCTCCGGGCCCATACTGGACGCCTCTCCAGATATGCGGGGGGCAACCGCAGGAAAAAGTTGAGCAGTTCGGTGCCACCGCACCGCTGGGCCGCCCCGGCCAGCCGGCAGAAATCGCACCTCTCTATGTCACCTTCGCTGAAACCACTAACAGCTTTACCTCCGGCCAGGTCTGGTGCTCCGATGGCGGCACCGGCACGGTCTGAGTATCAGCAGGATTTTTTGAAGAACGTGGCCGCAAGCGGCCACGTTGTCGTCTCAGCATGCAGGGAAAAGCAATGAATAATCAGGTACTACGATCGCCGATGCGCGAGGATGGATTTGCCCGTCTTGGGGACTACGCGGCCATTGGTGAAGGTCGCTCTGTGGCACTTATTGCCCCGGATGGAGCTATTGACTGGTGGTGCGCACCAAACCTTGATTCACCGCCCTTATTTGACCGCATGCTGGATCCGGAAATTGGCGGTTTTTTCCAGATAGAACCCTCAGATGACTACCGTACAGAACGGGCTTACCGCCCTGACAGCAACGTACTGGAAACGCGGTTTATCACACAGAATGGTAGCGTACTTATCACAGAGTCGATTAACAGCACGCTGGCCGGTCGTCTTCCCTGGAGCGAACTGGCAAGACGTATTGAAGGGATCGAAGGCGAAGTTGCACTGAGCCTGACATTACGCTTTGGCACCGTGGCCGAGACCCGCTCTCCATGGCGGGACAACACCGAACAGGGAGACGTTTATCATCTTGCGGATCTGATGGCCATGCTGCGTACGACTGACGACTGGCGGATAACAGAGCGCGGCGATGGAGTGATCCGCGCAACGCTTCGCACCCGACCTGAAAGTCACTCGCTGGTTGCCCTGCTGGTGACGGAGCGCGAGCCGCTGGCTGTGCCTGATTTGCAAGCCATTGATGCCCGTATTGAAACCAGCCACACGGCGTGGCGCGACTGGACGCACAGCCTGAGCTACGCAGGCCGCTATGAGGATCACGTGAGGCGCTCTGCGCTGTCACTCAAATTTCTATGGTATTCGCCAACCGGCGCGCTGGCCGCGGCGGCGACCACCTCACTGCCCGAGGGCATTGGCGGCGAGAAGAATTACGACTATCGCTACGCATGGGTGCGTGACGCCTGCCTGATTATTAAATCGTTCGTTTTCCTGGGCGCGCTGGAGGACTGTAAAGCCGCATTTTCCTGGTTATCGAAAACCATCATACGACATGGTACCAGGCTTAGTGCCTGCTACACCCTGGAAGGCGGAGAGGTGCCTGCAGAGAGTTATCCAGCCTTGCGGGGTTATCAGCATTCTCTTCCTGTCCGTATCGGCAATAACGCACGTGACCAGGTACAACTAAGCATGTACGGCGATATGCTGGCCACCGCAGAACTCTTCATCCGTGCAGGCCACATTCTGGACCTTGAAACATCTCGCATGCTGGGAGAGCTGGCGAACTACTGTGCCGATCAGTGGCGTCAGAAAGACAGCGGGATCTGGGAGTTGCCGGATGAACAGCATTATACCCATTCAAAAATGGCCTGCTGGCTGGCGCTCGATAGCGCAGTTTCACTGGCACAGGCAAAGCACATTGAACCTACCTGGATGCAGCGCTGGGAGCGGGAGCGTGACCGCATAAGCGAATGGATTGAGGAACATTGCTGGTCAGAAGAAAAGCAGGCTTATCTATTCTATCCCCACAGTGACGGTCGGCTAGACGCTGCTCTGACACTGGTACACCACTATGGCAACACGGTTAACCCGGAACGCATGCGCGCCACTTATCGTGCCATCCGCGAGGATTTAGGCCACGGCAGCGCGATGCTTTATCGCTACAGCGGTGCCGAACAGGAGGAAAGCACGTTTATTGCCTGCTCTTTCTGGATGGTCGAAGCGCTGGCAGCAATGGGTGAAGCGCAGTCAGCCGAAAAAGCGATGGAAGAGATTCTGGATAAGCTTTGCCAACGCGGTAACGTCGAAACCTTCAATGAAATGTTTGATGTCCGCAGCGGCGAGTGGCGCGGAAACATGCCACAGGGGTTGAGCCACCTGGCTCTCATCTGTGCGGCGCAGGCGCTGACCGATCACGCTTAAACCTCAACCGTTTTTTTTGAGGGCAGGGTGCCAGCTTTACAGATAAAGCCCGGCTGGCCCTCTTACATCACTTTAAAAAGGATATAACCGATGATCCGAGGAATTGAACACATTGGCATTACCGTTTCTGATTTAAAGCAGGCAGAACATTTCTTCATCGGCGCGCTGGATGCATCTGTGCTCTACCGTATCGTTCCGCCCGCTGATGCCGAAAAGTTTATTCCGGGCAAGAAAATGGCTCCTCTAAATGGCTTCCCTGCGGAACTCAGGTTAACCGGCCTCTCCATGCTTCGGCTGAAGAATGGGTGCAACGTTGAGTTATTTCAGACAGAGCCTTCCGCGAAAGATCACTCCGCTCATCCAGGCTTGCCGGGAATTAACCACTTCTCACTGTATGTGGATGACATTCACCAGGTAGCGGAAAGAATGCGGGCGCATGGCGCTGAAATGCTTAAAGGCCCTTCAGACTGCTTTGCTCAGGAGGAGGGGGCAGGCAACCAGACGTGGTTCGGCATGACGCCATTTGGCGTCCTCATCGAGCTCATTACACTTCCTTCAGGCATCCGGTACGACGCAGAAGCCACTCAGCAACGCTGGATACCAGAAGCCTGAATCATTTAACCGGAGACCAGATGATGCAAAGACGTGCATTTATCGCGGGCGGACTCACAACGTTGTGCCTGTCGCGGGCAGCTTTTGCTGTGGCAGAGTCGATGGTTAACCCGCAACTCCAGGTTGCCGCAACCTCTCCCTGGCTTGCCAATGGCATTGCTGTCTCAGCCGGTGGCGTCATGTTCCTCAACTTCCCCCGCTTTAAAGGGCATGAGACGTCGCCGGCCCTGGCGCGCGTGACCCAATCCGGCCTGGCATCCTTCCCGGGTAACCAATGGAATGAATGGAAGCCGGGTGACAAAGGTCTCAACACCCTTGTCAACGTCAATGCCTGCCATCACTTCGGTGACGGCCTGCTGTGGGCTGTCGATCAGGGTGCCCCTCAGGGTGAGAAACCGCCAAAGGGAGCAGCAAAACTCATCGCATTCGACATCGCAACAGGCGATGCAGTTTCAGTTATCCGTTTTGATGAGAAAGCTTTACCGGCGGGTGGTGCGCCAAACGACCTGCGCATACAGGGTAACTCCGTATATGTAACTGATTCCGGGCTTGGCGGCATCATCATTCACGACCTTGATACCGGAGAAACGATAAGGAGGCTCTCCGAAAGTGCTTTGCTGCGTAAACCTGATGGGCTCGATCAGAAAGGCTTCAGGGGCAGAATTCTTGAGGATAAAAACGGAAAACGACCCACCGTCCACAGTGACGTCATTGAGGTCAGCCCTGACGGCAAATGGTTCTACTATGCGACCCCCACCGGTCCTCTTTATCGTATACGCACGGAATCATTAAAAGATCGCCGGTTGAGCGATGAAGCACTGGAGGGACACATTGAAAAGGTAGCGGATATTCCGTCTGTAGGTGGATCCGCTATCGATGCGGCAGGAAATATTTATCTTTCCAATGTGGAGAAACGCTCTGTCGATAAACTTCAGCCTGACGGTACGCTGAAGACGCTAATTCAGGATGAGAGGCTCATAACGGCAGACGCTCTCGTTATCTCAGGCGGCTGGATCTATGTACCCGCACCTCAGATTGAGTATCTGGCTGATAACAAATAAGGGTAAAGATGAAACGCATGGCCCCTGGTCAGTTTACCGCTTCCCCTTCAGCACTTAAGAAAATAGTTTTTAACTCCAATCAATGCGGTGCATGACGAAGCTAAAAGGCAAGGCAGACAAATTGCAGGGATAGAGCGAAATTCGCCCACTGAAGAGCAGCCATAAAGGGCAATGCTACGGGTATCAGGCTTTACGCGGCCCGACTGAATTTATCTCAGGAAAATTCCGAGAATGTGATGAGTGGCAGGAAAAATACCCTTCATGATCCATACTTATTAGCATTAAGTTCTGAACAGGGATTGCCAGGCGGCAGCCCGTGAATTAACGAAGGAGATCGACATGAACGAAGATCGCATCAGCGGTAACTGGAAGCAGTTCAAAGGCAAAGTGAAAGAACAGTGGGGCAAGCTCACCGACGACGATATGGATGTCGCGGAAGGGAAACGCGATCAGCTGGTAGGTCGTATCCAGGAACGTTACGGTTACGGCAAGGAGCAGGCTGAAAAAGAGCTGAAAGACTGGGAAGATTCCAACCACTATAAGTGGTAGCCCTTAAGAATCATCCATGAACCGGCTCCGTGCCGGTTTTTTTTCATTTGAAGGCATAAGGACATGTTATATGGGCCAGATTGTGTCTAATCCGCATGCAACCGCTTCAAACTATTGAACGGGTGCCTTCGGAACTGCTCAGCATTCTACAGTCGACTATGCATGGTAACTGAAAAGCTCTGCAATATTCAGATTCAGAGGGAAGCGTCCCGCAGGACGCCGACTCAACGGATTATTGCAGTTAAATTTTTTCAGGCCCCGGCGCCGATGGTGTCTGAAGATCTGTCCTGGTGCCGTCAATCTTTTTCACCTTAAAGACAGTAATTTCAAAGGGGGATTCTTAAAATTGCCTTGCGAGATGCCACTTTAGATTTAAGGTAGCGATTTTTTTCTGGAATAATCTATAGTTATCGCCGGGTGTAACCCAATCTCTTGGAAACTTGAATTTTACCCGGCACTCAATCTGCCGGGTTTTTTTAACTCTCTTTAGAAACCTTTTTTCAGCCACCATAAAACTGATACGAACCCGTTCGTTTCGCTTTCGCCTGATACATCGCTCTGTCAGCGTTATCAAATAGCTGATCGACGGATACTGATCCGAAGCCTGCAAGGCTTATACCTATGGATGCCCCGATACGCACTTCCATTTTATGGATAACGAATGGCTCCTGAAGGCTGTCAATAAGACGCTGTGCGATCAATGAAGCCGCCTCACGATTAAGGCATTTAGCGGCTATGACGAACTCATCTCCACCCAGGCGCGCCACTAAATCCCCCGGGCGCATGCAGTGTTTTAATCGCTCACTCACCTGCTGCAGCAAAACGTCACCCGCCGCGTGCCCCAGGGTATCGTTAACGGGTTTGAATCCATTAAGATCGATAAAAAGAACTGTTGTGAAAGTGAGATCTTCTCCCTCAGACAGCATCCCTCTGACTTTATCGTAAACCCAGGCCCGGTTAGGCAAGCCGGTCAACGTGTCCCGGGTAGCAAGTTTCTCAAGCCTTCTCATTTTTACCTTGTCACGCGTGATATCGCGTGAGACAAGCACGGCTCCGATATTATCGCCAGTAGAGGGATCGGTTACCCCACAGGCCTTTGTACCAAGCGTAATGTAGTGGCCGTCCCTGTGCCTTTTGCGGACCTCTACGACGTCCGGCAGCACGCCACCCTCAAATAGATGCATTAACGCATCTCCGGCAGATACGCGGTCGTCAGGATGGAGGAAATCCACCACACGCTGGCCAACGATGTCGTCCACTGACCATCCGATCATTTCACTGTATGACGGCGAAATCGATACGTACCTGCCGTCCCTGTCACAATGCGCGATTAAGTCGGTGCTGTTTTCAATCAACAATCGGTATTCGGTCGCCGTGCGCAGAGCATCCTCAAGTGCTTTACGCTGACCGGTTATATCAAGGATAAATCCATTGAAATGGTTGAGAGAGTTACTGGTGGTGCATTCCGGTAAACCAGACAAAATCACCCGGCGCCTGGTCCCGTCGAGGCAGTTGATAGGCACTTCAATATTGAAAGGGGTTAGCATTTCCAGCGCTGCGGTGAGTTGCTGCGCAATCGTTGCGTCATCATCCGCCTGTGCGAACTTCAGCCATGCACTCAGCGTAACGCCTTTAAGTGCAGGGAGTAGGCCCTGCGGGCTTTCCTGACTGGCAATACAGATGCCACAGGCGTCAGTGGACCAAACGGCGGAAAGGGTAGGTTTGATCGCATTGATCATTATTTTGAACTCCGTTTAAAACTGTCGATACTGATTAACCTCAATAATGATCGTTAGAGATACCTTTTATCAGTCACTGCCGTTCCTGAAGTTCATCATTTAAGAGATAAAAACCTTTCATTTAGGGTATGGCAACCATGCTTGCGTTGTAGATAAACCTGCAGAAATCAAACTGCGGATTATTTCTGGAATGAGCGGCCAGTCAGACACTATCGGCAATTACGAATCAATGTTTATCGACTGATTAGTCCGTTAGCTTAAGTGTCTTATACCGCCGAAATGAGGTCTGGTATCGCTAAGATTTATGGTGTCTCAAGTGCGGGCTTATCGCGCTCAACATGGCGCGTCAGGCTGGAACCCTCAATCCCGCTGCGCAGGAAACACTCTTCTTATGTAGATGGCTGGCAACAGCGGAAAAGTAGACGAAGGAGACGGGATTTTCGCCACAAATTTTGATGATGGAGAAGGATAAATAGAAGGCTAACTAATTTGATTATCGGTGGTAGGCAAAAATGTAAACCATCTCACTGAGCATTTTAAAATAAGTCAACACGCTGACCTGCCAGTTATTTAATTTCATACTCATCTTTTAACGGTTTGGCTTTGGAGCAGTTCGCGTCATTTTCCACTAGATTCCAGATTTCATGCTGAATAAGAATTCGTTTTTTACTGTCATTCTCCGCTTCCAGTTTTCTACACAGGGCCTGAACTTCCACTCCGATTCTGATATGTTTATTCAAAATGCTGTCATGGTTTTCTCTGGGATCACTGTTGTTAAATCTTCCCGTTAAGTGCTCCCGTGTCCAGTCGCTTTTATTCACCATCGCTGTGCCCTCATTTTTTACCCTACCACTATGTTCTTCTAAGTTTAATAATACTTGATGAAACGACAAGCGTAAGCGCGAAAAAATGAACAAATATCCTGCGAATCCACCCGCGCAAGATAGATTATTCGCGCAGCGCTATGAGCTAAGACCTTTAGCTCGTACTTTACATAACGAACCCGAGTTCGACTAAATTAAAGCGAACCGACTAATGTGGAACGTTTATAAATTCAGAATGAAATGTTAAAGTCAGTAGCACGCATTACATATAATTACCGAGTTCACCTCAGGTAATTATGGCACTAAGATTATAATAGTGAGGAATATAATCCAGTCCATTATCACGCTTCGTATAACCAATCTAAAAACCCTGATGCTAATTAATCTGTAAAATTAACGCCTCGCTTTTACTTCATTAAGCCAAACGGCGAGGTTATATAAATCACCATTCAAATCAGCTAATTAATTTAAACACCAGGCATAATTCACATAAAAATGCGATATTTCAAAATTCGCCCTATACTTTCAGTGCGCAATGAACTTTATTTAAAAACCACTTAAAAACTAAGCGCAGCGTATATTTTGAATCATTCCTGATTTATTCTTTTTTTTACGACCATTTCGAATTTAGCAGTCCGAAATAATCTGCATTCCTTTTGCATACCAATCTATGTTTTAGTTTTCCCGGGGGACTCATGACGCCATTCCAAAGTTTTTGGCAGGGAGGATTTGAAGGGGCAGATCATATCAATCCTCACGGATTACGACTTTCCATGAATGAGGCAAACGCCCATATCAGCCGATGCAATGAAGATTATGCCAACCTGTCACACTTCGGTATTCAGACCGTCCGGGAAAGTATCGGCTGGCGGCTCGCCGAAAGCAATGTAAAGCAGCATCGTAAAAATCTCAGTGAAAGAATGCACCACGCGCAACAGCACAACATTCAGATTAACTGGACGCTTTGTCACTATGGCTGGCCGGAAAATCTGCCGCTGTTTTCATCTGAATTTATTGCCCGCTTTGCTGAATGGAGCTATCAAATCGCCGATTATTTGCGGCCCTTTTATCACCAGCCACCCGTCTACTCACCAATCAATGAAATCTCCTTTTTGAGCTGGGGGATCTCGGTTGGATTATTCCCTGCAGGACACGATGAGCGCGTCCGTGATCCGGACGCCGTAAAGCAACAACTGGTGCGTACGGCGCTGGCGGCATGTCACGCCATTAAGGCTGCTGATACCCGCGCCCGGTTTTTACACTGTGATCCCATTATTCACCTGGTAGCAGATCAATCCGATGCCACCAGCCATACACACGCTGCGGTGATGAACCAGGCACAGTTTCAGGCGTGGGATATGTTAGCGGGGCGAACGCATGCCGAACTGGGTGGGGCGCCAGCTTTACTCGATATGGTCGGAGTTAATTATTATCACAGTAATCAATGGGAAGCCTCTTCAGGTTTACCGCTGGCATGGCATTTGGGGGATGCTCGTCGCGAACCTTTGCACAGCATGCTCACCACCGTTTATCAACGCTATAACACACCGCTGTTACTCGCAGAGACGAGTCATGTGGGCAGCGGCCGAGCGGCGTGGCTCAACGACATCACCGCTCAGGTCGCCCAGGCTCAGCTAAAAGGTGTCGAAGTAACCGGCATATGTCTGTATCCGATACTTGATCGCCCGCTGTGGGAAGATCCACAGCACTGGCCCCAGGCCGGACTTTGGGATGTCCGATGTGATGGCGTTGATCCCGATGCCCGGGTTTTACATCACTCCTACGCCCTGACATTGCTGCAATGTCAGCGTCAATTACAACGCTTCCAGTCTTTTCTTCTTCGAGACGAACAGCCAAAGGAATCCGCTATGCATAATCAAACATTAATTGTGTTCAGTCATTTGCGTTGGGAGTTTGTTTATCAACGTCCACAGCATCTGATGTCCCGTCTGGCGCAACATTACCGGGTGATATTCATTGAAGAGCCGATCTGGCACAACGGTGAACCTTATCTCAAACACGTTGAAGCAGCAGCTAACGTGAAGGTGGTTGTGCCACATTCTAATGTTGAGGCGCCTGGCTTCCACGACAGGCAAATCGCGGTACTACAACCGCTACTGGCTGATCTAATAGAAGATAATATGCACCCGCTGGTGTGGTTTTATACCCCAATGGCCTTACCGTTGCTGGCGGGCTTTAAACCAGCTGCCATTATTTATGACTGCATGGATGAGTTATCGGCTTTTGAAAAAGCGCCCCTGCAACTGCGTCAACGTGAGTCCGCCTTACTGAAGTGCGCCGATTTAGTATTCACCGGCGGCAGCAGTTTATATGAGGCAAAGAAAAACCGTCACGACGCAGTGTACTGTTTTCCCAGCAGCGTCGATGCTGCCCATTTTGAGCAAGCACGGGATCGCAGCAATGGCCATCCATTACAGCAAACGTTGCCATCACAGCGGCTTGGCTATTATGGCGTGATTGATGAACGCCTGGATCTCGTTTTGATTGCAAGCCTGGCCGATGCGCATCCCGACTGGCAAATCATCATGGTGGGGCCTGTGGTAAAAATCGATCCGCAGACACTACCGCAGCGGGAAAACATTTACTGGTTTGGACAGCAGCCCTATGCGGCATTACCGCATTTTCTGGCCGACTGGGATGTGTGTTTAATGCCTTTTGCTTTGAACGAGGCGACAAGATATATCAGTCCTACAAAAGTCCTGGAATATATGGCGGCCGGTTTACCGATTGTCAGCAGCGCAATCCCTGATGTGGTGCAACACTACACACACTTAGTCAGCATTGCGGATTCACATCAGCACTTTATCACCTTGTGTGCCCAGGCGCTGCAATATACCACGCAGCAGCAACAGTCACTGGCAGCGAGTATGGCTGCCGTCGTCGCTCATACGTCATGGGATCAAACGGCAGAGGCCATGTATGCGCTGATAGCGCAAAAAACGTTATCTGAAAATACAGCATCAACTAAAAGGTTTAGCCGAGTCCCGGCGGAAAACACCAGGACGCCGCTTGCCACCACGCATGCGGAATGCCTGATTTTAGGCGGCGGACCCACTGGGCTGAGCGCTGCTTATCATTATGGTAAGAACGCGGTGCTACTGGAAAAGCAGGCGCGGACCGGCGGCTGGTGCCGATCGATTCACGATCGTGGCTTTACCTTCGATCATGCTGGCCACATCATGTTTACCAACGACCCTTATGTACTGAAACTTTATGATCTTCTACTGGGCGATAACCAGCACTGGCAAGCGCGTGAAGCCTGGGTATACAGCCACGACGTCTATACGCGCTATCCGTTTCAGTCTGCATTACACGGATTACCCGTGAACGTCATCACCGAGTGTGTTCTGGGTGCGGTTGAAGCACGGTACGGTTTGACGGTTGCTAACGAATCAGAGCAGGGTAAAAATGAACTCTTGCATGAGGATTGCTGTGCCGATGGCGGCATGAACGACATTGAATGCCGCGTGACGCCAGTGATTGAGCCAACAGACAATTTTGAGCGCTTTATCTATTCCACATGGGGAAAAGGCATCGCCGAGCATTTTGCTATTCCTTACAACCGCAAGCTGTGGAAAATTCCATTAACAGAAATGGAAACGTCGTGGCTTGGCGGCCGCGTACCTTTACCCGATCTCAGTCAGATCATTACAGGTGCACTGGCACCGCTGGCAAAACAACTCGGACCTAATGCCCGTTTCGGTTATCCCCTGGTTGGCGGTTTCCAGGCGCTGATGGATGGGTTTCTTCCACTTCTTACTGGGCAATTACACACCGAAGCAGAGATCGTCAACATTGACCCGCAAACCCGAACAGTAGAATTAACCAATGGACAATATTATCGTTATCAGCAGCTGATCAGCACTTTACCACTGCCAGAGCTGATCCGATTGATTGGCAGCCACGCGCCTGCATTAATTCTAAGCGCCGCGCAGGCGCTGCGGTATGTATCGGTACGCTGCGTTAATCTGGGCATAGATCGCGCCGATCTCAGCGACAAGCACTGGATTTATTATCCTGGCGACACGGTATTCCACCGTATTTTCCTGCAGGGTAACGCCAGCCCGCATTGTAATCCCGAAGGGGGATTTGGTCTGACGTGTGAGATGACCTATTGTCCTGAGTATCCTTTGCCCCTGGAAGGTGAGGCACTTATTCAACGCTGTATTGAAGATTGCATTCGCGTGGGATTATTTAGCGAAAACGATAAAATACTCTGCGCGCATCAGGTCGATATGCCGTACGCATATGTAGTGTATGACCACCAGCGGAGAAAAAATGTCTCGTTAATTCGTGAATGGTTGCAGCATCAAGACATAACACTCTCGGGTCGGTACAGCGAATGGGAGTATTACAATTCTGACCATGCTTTCCTGGCAGGTAAACGGGCGGCTGAGACCGTGACTAGCAAATTACTAAGCCAAAAAAGTAGCGCCTGAAAAAAATTACAGCAATCTCACGAAGTAAATCAGAAGCTGAAGTTTCAGCATCGTTTTTTTCATGCCTGGCAGACATGCCAGGCGCTGCTGGGCCTGAAAGATATCTTTAATACAAAGAGTTTATTAAGGTAGTTCCTTTATCCGTTAAAAAGAGTATTAATTTCCGGCCAGAAAAGTTACCCATGTGGTCGAGCTGGCGACCACATGGTGCTTCCTTTGGTGAATATCAAATGGTGCCTGTGCCACCATCAGAGCACCACACCTGACCAGAAGTGAAGCTGTTAGAGTTTTCAGCAAAAGTGACATAAAGCGGGGCAATTTCTGCTGGCTGGCCAGGACGACCCAGCGGAGCGGTGGCACCAAACTGTTCGATTTTCTCTGGTGGTTGTCCACCCGAGACTTGTAATGCCGTCCAGTAAGGCCCGGGTGCCACGGCATTTACGCGAATCTGTTGCTTACCCAGCTGCTTCGCAAGAGCTTTTGTAAAGGCAGCAATCGCCGCTTTGGTCTGGGCGTAATCCAGCAAAATGGCACTCGGCTCATAAGCCTGTACCGAAGAGGTATTAATGATGGAAGACCCCACAGGCAAAAACTCGAGGGCCGCTTTGGTTATCCAGAACATGGCATATACATTAGTTTTAAACGTGGCGTCAAAATCTTCTGTGGAAAGCGTACGGATAGACTCATTGTATTGCTGACGCCCGGCGTTGTTGACCAGAATATCCAGGCCATCTAATTTTTCCGCCGCGTCCTTAACCAGTTGCTGGCAGAATTCTTCAGAACGAATATCGCCGGCGATTGCCACGGCTTTGCGTCCTTCCGCTTCGATTAATTTAACCACTTCCGCCGCGTCTTCTTCCTCGGCAGGAAGATAATTAATGGCAACATCGGCGCCTTCACGCGCGTAGGCGATAGCAACGGCCCGACCTATACCTGAATCCCCACCGGTTATCAGCGCCTTACGACCACTAAGGCGACCAGTGCCGCGATAGCTTGTTTCACCATGGTCTGGCCGCGGTTCCATTTTACTGGCCAGTCCAGGAATGGGTTAGTGTTGTTGTTTAAAAGGCGGCTCAGGATATTCCTGCGTAAGAAGCGTCTTGTTTGTGGATGAATTCATCTTAACCTCCTGATTAGCATGTTAACCAAGCCTGGCAAAGATGCGATGATTGTCACGTAACAAAGTGGAAACAGGTGAAATAATTAAGCGTAGCGTTTAAATCAGTGGGATTGAATTGAGCAGGAATCGTTAGGTTTATTTATTTAGCTTTTTTCTCCGTCAGATCCAAAAATGCGTGCTCAACGAGCCTGCAAAGAGAACGTGCAGGATGACAGAATGAACCCAAAGCTACTTACTTAAATTTTTGTTATCCATTTCCATTTGCACTCATTTTATAACGAGACGCAACGTGAAACATCTCATTGTTTTTAATATGGATTGCAATAACCAAAACATCCCAGATTGAGATGGTTTGCAAAATAAATTTCAACCACTACATGAAAATGTGTACGGGCTAATATAAACGATCCTGATTATTTTAAGTTAATAAAAAACGACAGGTGCGGGGAAATTATTTATTTACATCAATGGGTTCGCAGGTTGTTTTTTTTCAGCAAAGGTTCATTAGTATCTACAAGCGAGAACAACGCATTGCAATATTGATTTTGCTCACTAAGCTGAATACATAACTTTATAATCCCGCGAGTATCAATAACGGTTAATTCCGGTCAGTCACTTTAGAGGCGATTAATGAGAGAAGCGAGTTGTAGCATTGTATATAATGGTGAGCGACTGACCGGAGCGGTTAATCAACCTCTAATTGATTTCCTGCAACTCCAGGGGAAAAAGCTGCCGCATGTCTGCTATCACCCGGCGTTACCGCCGCTACAGAGCTGTGATGTCTGCTGGGTCGAAGCCGACGGCATAAAAGTACGAGGGTGTACGCTGTCGACAAGAGACGGGCTGGTGGTTAACAGCCAGAACGAAATGATGCAGGCTGCCCAGCAGGAGGGCATGGATCGCTTACTCCAGCGTCATGAACTTTACTGCACCGTATGTGAACACAACACCGGAGACTGCACGCTACACAATACGGTAGCCGATATGCATATTCCGATTCAGTACTACCCCTACGAACGCAAGCCTGCGGAAAAAGACACCTCCAATCCTTTTTACACCTACGATCCGGACCAGTGCATTCTCTGCGGGCGCTGTGTCAAAACGTTGAAGTCAACGAAACGCTTTCGATTGACTATCAGTCGCCGCATCCGCGCGTACTGTGGGATGGAGGGACCAAAATTGCAGGTTCCAGCTGTGTCAGCTGTGGTCACTGCGTAACGGTCTGTCCCTGTAATGCGCTGCTTGAGAAAACCATGCAACCCGACAGTGGTCCTTTTACGGCTATGGAGCCGGATCTCAAGCGACCGCTTATTGATTTTGTGAAATCGCTGGAGCCCAGCATCGGCATGGAACTTATTACTGGCGTTTCGCTTATTGATAATGCGATGCGGCAGGCAGAGATCAAGCGGACAAAAACGGTTTGTACGTATTGCGGCGTGGGGTGCAGTTTCGAAATATGGACGCGCGATCGCCACATCATGAAAATCCAGCCGGTGGCGGAAGCACCCGCTAATGGAATTTCGACCTGTATCAAAGGGAAGTTCGGCTGGGACTTTGTTAACAGCCCGCACCGCCTGACGACACCGTTAATTCGTGAGAACGCTCAGTTTCGCCCGGCCAGTTGGGACGAAGCTCTGCAGCGTGTGGCGGAAGGGCTGCGCACCGTGGAAAGTCGTCACGGTGGAAACGCGATTGGCTTTATCGGCTCCAGTAAGGCCAGTAATGAGGAGGCCTATCTGACGCAAAAAATTGCGCGCCTGATTTTCAAAACAAACAATGTCGACAATTCTTCACGCTACTGCCAGAACCCCGCCACTGAGGGGCTGTTTCGCACGGTAGGATACGGCGGAGATGCCGGCACCATCACGGATTTGCAGAAAGCGGATCTCATCATTACCCTGGGGAGCAATCTTGCTGAGAATCATCCCGTCATCGCCGCCCATATCAAGCAAAGCCACAAGCATCAGGGCCAGAAGCTGATGGTGGTGGATCCCCGCCGACATGAAATGGCGGAGCGCGCTGACTGCTTCCTGCGCATCCGCCCTGGTACGGATATGGTCTGGGCTTCTGCGATGGCAAAGTATGCCTTTGAGCAAGGCTATGCCGATCTGTCTTTCCTTGAACAGCGTGTTAATCAAGTTGAGGAGTATAAGGCCTCACTTGCCCCGTTTACGCTGGAATTTGCCAGTGCCGTGACGGAACTATCTGTCGAAGAACTGCAGGAAGCGGCAGAGTTAATTGGTCGGGCTAAAAGCGTATGTATCTTGTGGGCCATGGGGATTACGCAGCACAGCCATGGTGCGGATACCAGCACGGCGCTTTCAAACCTGCTGCTGGTCACCGGGAATTACGGCAGACCGGGCACGGGTGGCTATCCAATGCGTGGCCATAACAATGTACAGGGGGCAAGCGACTTTGGCTGCCTCAGCAACGTTTATCCCGGCTATGAAAAGGTCAGCGATCCTTCTTCACGCGAAAAATGGGCCCACGCCTGGCATATCTCCCCGGAATCGCTGTCCGATAAGCCCGGTGCTGATAACTTCATGATGGTACAGCATGCCCATGAAGGCACGATTCGGGCGATGTACGTGATAGGGGAAGAAACCGCATTTTCTGATGCTGACTCAACCAAAGTACATGAAGCTTTCAGTCAGCTGGAATTTATGGTGGTTCAGGACATTTTCATGAGCCGCACGGCAGAGTTCGCGGACGTGGTTCTTCCGGGGTGCCCGAGCATTGAAAAAGAAGGAACGTTTGTTAACACCGAACGGCGTATTCAACATTTTTCCCCTGCGCTGAAACCGCTGGGCGACAGCCGACCTGACTGGGCCATTCTCACCGACCTTGCAGCCCGTCTAGGCCACCACTGGCATTTCCCCAGTCCTGGCGCAATTATGGCTGAAGCCGCGGGTATCGCGGAGATATTTGCTGGCGTGAGTTATGAAAATCTCGTCGGCTGGCAGTCACAGGTCTGGCCGGTTACGCCTGACGGGCAGAGTACACCCCTGCTTTACACCGAGCGCTTCCATTTCCCCGATGGTAAAGCAAGGCTCTATCCGCTCAGCTGGCAGCCTCCCATGGAAGAGGCGAATGATGACTACGACCTGTTGCTTAACAATGGGCGCATGCTCGAACACTTCCAGTCAACAAATCAGACCGGGCAGGGAGGCCGCATAATGTCACTTTCGCCCAACTGGTTTGTCGAAATTTCTCCTGAGCTGGCCGCTGAGCGTCAGCTGTCAGAAGGCGAATGGGTCATCCTGCGTTCCCGACGCGGTAAAATTGAGGTGCCGGTGGTCGTGACCTCACGCGTAGCGGGTAACGTCCTGTTTATTCCCATTCACCATGGAAAAGAGGGGATCAACAGCCTGACAGGCGACCATCACGATCCCGACGTCAATACGCCTGCTTATAAAGAAATTGCGGTGAAAATGACGCGGATCGACCACCCCACTCAGCCAGATCCCTTATCCTTACATAATTTCCGCTACGGGCAACGCACCCCTGTTTCTCATCTGCCGGTTGAGGAAAAATGGCAGCAGCAGGGTTACCGCGAACCGCCCGAACACAGCGATCATCCGGAGAAATACTGATGGCACAGCGACTCAATTACACCGTACCGCCAGTTAAGGATGAGCCAACTGCGCTGGACGCGCTCAGTGAACTACTGGAGAATCTGCACCAGCACGGTTTTATACGACTGGCCAACGATATGGTTAAGGCAAACAGCGAAATTGGAAAAATTCTGGTGGCCGGGCTCAACCGCCCCGGTTCGCGTAATGCGGTACAGAACCTGTCCCTGATGATGATGGCTGTAGGAAGCATTCCTCCTGAACGCTTTAACCACATTCTTCTGGCGCTGCGTGCGGCGGTGATGGCCACGGAAACCGCCAGTGAGGTCAGCGAGAACCAGAAAGCACCAGGTCTGAGGGGCATCGTCAAACTGCTTAACGACGATGAGCTCTGGCAAAGCCTCCGCCCGCTGATGGCGGTGCTGGAAACCTTTGTCACGGAGATACGACGTGAGGAAGAACCCCCGGTGACACGCTATAGCGGAAAGCCCACTCGTGAATGAAGCTGAATGGGTATTGCTGATTGCACGCGTTCAGTTTGCTCTGACCATGGCGATGCATATCGTACTGGCAGCCCTCACCATGGGTCTTGCGCCCCTGCTGGTCTGGTTTGAAGCTCAGTGGTTGTGGCAAAAAAACACTGCTGCACGTGATGCGCTGCACTTCTGGATAAAGATATTTTCCCTGACCGTAGCGGTAGGAGCCGTGTCAGGTGTTGTTATGGAATTTCAGTTTGGTACGCACTGGGCTGCTTTTTCCCAGCAAACGGGCGGAATAATCGGACCATTTCTGTTTTATGAAGTACTGACCGCTTTTTTTCTGGAATCGGCACTCACTGGCGTGATGTTATTCGGCTTTGGCCGGATCCCCCCGCATGTCCACTTTGTCGTAACCTGCATGGTCGCTTTCGGCGCGTTGTTAAGTGCCTTTTGGATTCTGGCCGCCAATTCCTGGATGCAGACCCCGGTGGGCTTTACCCAAGATGACGCCGGGCACTTTATTCCTGAAAGTATTTTCCTTCTCCTGAAAGCACCTTCGTTTCCCTGGCGCTTTTCCCATATGGTGACCGCCGCGCTAATCGGAAGCGCGTATTTTATGATGGGTATTGCGGCATGGCGCCTGCTGCGCTTTCCGGGTGAAATGGCTTCTCAACTCATGCTGAAGAGCGCACTGATCCTGACGCTTTTCGCCGTGCCGCTGCAGATGGTAACCGGCGATCTCCACGGCGAGAACACGCTCAAGTACCAACCCACCAAACTGGCGGCTATGGAGGGTAGCTGGCAGCCGCCGCCGCAAGGGGAGGGTGAGCCGCTACGTCTTTTCGCCTGGCCCGACCAACAGGCCCAACGTAACGTGGCGGAAATATCGGTTCCGGACGTTGCCTCGCTTTATCTGCGCCATAATCTCACGGATCACATTAAAAGCCTCAGTGAATTCCCGCGAGCCGATCAACCTCCTGTTGCTCCCGTATTTTTCGCATTCCGAGTAATGGTTGGGCTTGGTCTGCTGATGCTGGTGACTTCGCTGGTGGCTTTACTGCAACACAGACGTGGCAGGCTCAGTGAGTCCAGTAAACTATTGCGCTGGCTGGTCTGCATGACACCGTCAGGTTTCACCGCGCTCATTGCGGGGTGGGTAGTGACTGAGGTAGGACGACAGCCCTGGACGGTATATGGCATCCTGCGCACCTCTGATAGTGTTTCCACCCTTTCACTGACGTCAACTGTCATCATCTTTGGGTTAATCCTGGTTGTTTACGCTTCTGGTTTCACGCTGGGTCTGAGATATCTCCTTCGCCACGCTTCTGCTCCTATCCCTGAAAAGCCAGGTATGGTTGCCGTTGCCCTGAAAACACCCAATTAAGGAAGGCTGAACATGCTTCTGGCAGAACTCTCAGCGGTCCTTCTGGGCTTTTCTTTACTGATGTACATTCTGCTGGACGGAACAGACCTTGGAACCGGCATGCTGTTCTTCTGGTTTCGGACTGAGGAGCAGCGGGAAAAAATGACTCATACGCTTCTGCCAGTATGGGACGCAAATGAAATCTGGCTGGTACTTCTGGCGGGTGGCATGTTTTCGCTTTTTCCTGCCGCCTTTAGCCTGTTGATGAGCTCGCTGGCGTTGCCCATTTTCATCATGCTCTTATGCCTGTTTCTGCGCGCGCTGGCGCTGGAGTATCGTGCTGAAGCGGGGGTGAAGCTTAAACGCTGGCTCGATCGTATGATGATTGTCTGCTCAGGGCTTGCGGCTTTAATTCAGGGATTGTGTATGAATGCTGTATTGAGCACGCAGCCGGACGCAATGGCTGATATCCTCAGCCTGACAGGATTGTTGTCGGGTTTGGGGCTCGTTACTGTTTATCTTCTCATGGCCTGCTGTTGGGTTCGCTGGCGGCTGGGCGAAGCAACGGTTCCACTTGCAGGAGCCTGGTGCTGGATATGGTGGCTGGTTTCACTGCTGATTTTTGCAGTACTGCTGCGGTTTAATATGCCACTGTGGGATCGATGCTGGGGACTTTTAACTGGGAAACTGGTGATTCTGATGGCGGCTGCCGCGGCTTGCCTACAGGTTTGGGGACTCTGGCGAGGACAACCGTTAATGTTGCTGGTTTTTACTCAGGCGTTTTTAGCATTAATCTACCTCGGAGGATGTATTGGCATGCGCCCCTGGATTTTGATGAATAAATTAGACATTTATCAGAGCGCAGCACCTCAAACCACTCAGGTTTTCGTTTTAATCGGATCGGCCATCATTGTTCCACTCACGGTGGTTTATCACAGTTGGTCATTCTGGGTAATGAAGAGGAAGTCATAAGACCTCAATATTTGAGCCGGGAATACGAATGTTTCCGAGACCTTCAGGAAACCAATAATGTATTCATATGAAAATGGGGTCGGATTAGAGAAGTAACGGCTTACCTGTAGTTATCAGTTTGTGCCCGTCAGGCTTTTCATCTACGAGCCAGTGCTGTCAGAAGAATGGTTGAATGAGAGAGACACTGTTAAGTATTCTCCGCAGGGGAGACAGAGATAATTAACCTCGACCCAGAGGGCGTTTCTCCCTCGCGATGCCCCCCTCATGACTGGCCAGTCTGTTCTGCGCACCAGACATACATGGTGAAACAGACTGCGGAGTATGTCATGTGTTGACAGGCAGGCTCCCGGCTACGATGAATACACCCTGTTCCGGCGCTGGCTGAGAAGCCGCCTGCAGGACGTGGCGCGCAGCTTTGCGCTGCTGATATCCGTGATTGTACTTGGGCTTTTTATCGTATGACAGGCCCGCAACAGCCAGCGTTTTCAGGAGCAACTGTTAGGACTTCAGGGTGAACTGGCGGCCGCGAATCCCTGCCTGGGGCGTCTTGCCTACACCGACAGTGTGATGGGACTGACCAACCGCCGGGGGTTTGACCGGTTTCTGCATGATGCACTCAGTGCGGAGGAGGAAGACAGCTTTCCGGTTTCGCTTATCCTCATCGACGTCGATTACTTCAAGCGGTATAACGATAAGTACGGGCACGTCATGAGCGATGAGTGCCTGAAAGATGACATTTTCAGAAATAGGCGTGCAAATGTCATGGGATGTCCGCTTTTAAGCTACCCTCTTTAGATTGCTGGTCTTTATGGAACAGAGGTGCATGATACTGAGGTTAAACGAGGCGGAGCTGACCACACTGGTAGGCAGTCGTTTCGCATCAGCTGAAAACAATGCCGCAGCCAGCGTCACGACGGTCCTGGAAGTCAGGATCCAGAGTGGCAGGCAGCTGATTGTCCATGAGCTGTACGGCAGGCAACACAAGACTCCTCTCTCTGTATTTATGCTCAGATTTCCTTATGAGCTGTGCTGAAAACAGCTTGTCTTTATGCCCGAACACTGCTGCCGTCTGAGGCGTGTTGGTCCGCATTATTCACATCCAGAAAATGCCGGCAGGAACACTGAAAAAAACCCGTCTGAAGACGGGTTAAATAAATCAGTACAGAAATTCTCGTTGGCAACAGCGTAGCTGTGTGTGCATCACGATATTACTCTGCTCAGTGTCGAATTTATATTTACCTTTTGTTACTGGTCATAGGAGTTTTCTATAACCAGCGCTCCCATTTACGTCGTCAGCCCTTCGCCACCTGGAGGGCCGACAGGCTCCATGATAAACAGGGATGAAATTGAAACCCGCGCGGGTTAGGATCGGCAATTAAAACTCCATATCAACGAAAAATTATTCAAAGTATGGATACCTCAAACCTCTACGTCGATCACCTTGCCTGGTGCGGGCTTATCGCACTGAACATAGCGCGTCAGGCAGGAGCCGTCAGTTCCGCTGCGCAGGAAAATCTCTTTTTATGCAGATGGCTGGCGACGGCAGAGAAGAAGCGTCTGTTCCGGCGTGAACTGGCCAATGACATACGCTGGCTGCTGAAGGAAGGCCGGGAGAAAGGGCTTCGGGCGGATCTGCCGGGCAAGCTGGAATACCTCTGGCGGGCAAGCAACGGCGATCTGCTGGCGCAGAATGATTTATTCCGCCTCCAGCACGTGATGCACGCCATTACGCTGACGGGTATTAATTACGGCGTTCTCACAGAGTCTGAATGGGAAGGTCGCCGCGCGGTTAAACTGAGTCCGAAGGTGCCGGGAGTCTTTTTAAGGAAAAACGATCTCGAAACCGGATTCGATGACAATGGGCGTCAAATTTCCCCTCTCGCGGTACGTATTACCGCCGATCTTCCTGCCGTGGATGCGTTGCTGAACCGTGCAGGATGGCAACGCATCGCAGAAACCAAAGATCCCCTGCTGCATCATTTAATCTCCGGCAACCACAGGGGTAAGAGGGCTTTTAGTGATGAATTTTAGAAAGCACTTCGTCTGACAACCCGGTCAGTTCTTTGACCGTTTGCAGAGGGATACCGCTTTTAAGCATCTTGCCGGCCAGTTCGAATCTCTCTTCAAGCTTCCCTTCCTGGCGGCCTTTCATCTCCCCGAGCTGAAGGCCCTCCTGACGTCCAATCTCAATGCCTTTCTGCTCCAGTTGTTGTGCAATCGTCATCAGAGCATCCTCATGCTGTGGCACTTTCTGTGCCAGGTTACGTACAAAAGCTTCAGCGTCATCAGTTTCGCCTGCCTGTACAAGATAGTTTATCAGCGATACAAGTTGCTGTCCCGTCAGATGTCCGGTCAGCATTGTAGCAGCCAGCCGATCAAGAAGTTCAGTCAGGTCCCGGTGATGAATATGCTTTTGTAGCAGAGTCAGTGCAGCCATGCTGCGGTGATTCATTATCTCATCATCAGGTATGACTGTAACGTCGACCAGTGGAAATGCCGCTCCGTATAAACGTGCAGCAATGTCTGGTTCGCTGAATTCCTGAAGCCAGTCGGTCGAGTAAGGGTAAGGACTTCGCCGTCCGGTATAAAACAGGACAGGGATCACCAGCGGCAGCTGCTTATGACCGGCATCAAGATGGCGCTGCATAGCCGCTATAGCGTATCGCATCAGCCTGAACGCCATATGCCGATCGGGCGTAGACTGATGCTCAATCAGCACATGAATATACCCGTCACCGCGGGTGGTTTTTACGCTGTAAAGCACGTCGCTGTAATAGGCGCGAAGGTTTTCTTCCACAAAACTGCCGGACTCAAGTTTTAGTGTGCTGAGGTCGCAGATAGCGCGAAACTCTGCCGGCACGTGTAGTTCGATAAAGTCGCGCGCCGTATCCGGGTGCGTCAGAAATGCTTTGAATGTCGCATCGTGGGGTGTCGGTGTTGTTTTACTCATGTCACTGATATCCGTCAGCCAGATGACCTTCCACTTCATAAGGTTCAGGGTGTGTTAGGGCATTGCCGGTTTTTAGTGATTACCGATTGCGCGTGCTGAATTCGGCATTTAGCCAGTAGACAAATGTCGAGATCCTGCTGGCGAAAGCCATGATGTCGCCCCGGGGGCGTTTACTGATGCTCAGCAGGTAGTCCATTTCTTCTGATAGAGCCGGATAAAGGTCGTTAAACTTTGCACAGTGCTCTTCCAGCGTCATGGGCCAGTCTGAATCATTTTCGTCTCTAAGAATATTTGTCGAACGAATGGCCTTACGGGCCGCAGCTCTTTGCAGCCTCTGCCGTTGTGCGGGTTCTGAAGGCGGTTTCATCTGTGAAGCGTATTCATTAAGCACGTTAAAAAAATCACCATTTACGGCAACGGCAATCTCCCTTGAAGGCCTGAAGGCTGCAAAACGTTCGCGTAAATCCTGGCCGTATACGCAGACGCAATGGTGCTTGAGCCAGTATCCCCATCGATTGAGCTGTTGAGGATCCATCACAGTGGAGAGGGTGCCGGTGTCCAGGTCAATTTTACTGATTACCGGATGTGCCTCTTCGAGCGACCTGATGACCTCAGTCAGTGTAGGCGATTCAGTCCCGACGCGTTCACGACTGAAAATAACCGTGATATCCCGATCAGACACAGTCTCTACGGCGGTTCCCTGAGCCACGCTCCCGTAGACATAGATGCTGTGTATGTTGTCTGCCTGAGAAATGACAAGAGCTTTAGCAACATCGCTAATCATATTGCTGAACTGGGGCTGTAAATTTTTTCCGTCAGGGACGGAGATAAAACCGGTTTCATCAACAGCCATTTTTCTCAGCTTCATCAGGGAACATGTTTACATTATGAAGGATAGGCCTAGACAGTTCACCCGATCTGTAAACCCCGTGCAGGTGAAGAGTGCCAGGCAGCACAACTTTCCCCGCGTTGATGGCTCTTGTTATGCCAGCGGACCCTGCCTGCAGCGTTAAGCTACACGTCACAACATAATGCGGTTGCATATAACGCCACCATTTGCGAAAATTTCGAATAATAGATACAGGAGGTGTTCATGACACAACTTCAGAATAAGCTTCCTTCCCTGCAGGAAGCGGAACTTGCGCGCCTGTGCAGCAGGGAACTCTCCGCCGTGCTCGAAACACGCGCAGAGTCACAGCAGGTTTCACTCACTGACAAACGTGGCCAGATCCACAATGTCAGCATTCCGGTCAGCGCGCTGCGTATGCTGGTAGACGTGCTCACCGAGCTAGGTGAAGGAAACGCCGTGCGCCTTGTTCCGGTCGGAGCAGAGATGACAACGCAGGAAGTGGCCGATCTGCTTAACATTTCGCGTCCAACGCTGATTCGCCTGCTGGACAACGGTGAACTGCCTTACCATCGTACGGGAAACCGCCGTAAAATCCGCTACGTGGACGCGCTTGCTTACCGCAACAAACTTGTGAACCAGAGGTATGATGCGCTTGATGAGCTGGGTGCACTTGATCAGGAACTTGGGCTGGGTTACGAATGAGTTCTGGTTATACCGTCGTATTTGACGCCTGCGTTCTCTACCCTGCACCTCTACGCAGCTTCCTGATGTACCTTGCTGCCGGCGGGCAGTTTCGCGCGCGCTGGAGTGAAGACATCCATGAAGAGTGGATACGTAACGTGTTGCTCAATCGCACCGAGCTTAACAGGGCTCAGCTTGAGCGTGTCCGCGCATTAATGGATCGCCATGTACCGGATGCTCTGGTAACCGGATATCAGTCTCTGATTGAATCCATCAGGGGATTGCCTGATGAAGACGACCGTCACGTCGTTGCCGCTGCGATTGTGGCCCAGGCGGAAGGCATAGTGACGTTTAATCTCAGGGATTTTCCTGATGAGGTGCTGTCGGTATGGAACCTGCGTGCTATTCACCCTGACAGCTTTATCACTGATCTTACCGACCTGGACATCACCGTTGTGATCGACGCGGCCCGGCGCCAGCGCGCCAGTCTTTCGTCTCCGCCTTTCACGCCCGATGAGTATCTTGACTGTCTGCTGCGGCAGCAGCTTCCGGAAACCGTCTCCCGGTTACGGCCTCTGGCAGCATTAATCTGAATATTCGCTTGCTAATGGCATTCGGAGCGGGCCTGGCGGACACCTGGCCCCTTTAGTCAGGCCAGGTGTCCGCCTCCATCAGACCTACCATAGCCCCTTTATGGGCCTCGACCATGCGGATATACCGCATCACGGTCTGGGTCTGCGTCCAGGTGCCTTCCTGCATAATCTGCGCAATGGAGATGCCCTTTCTGGCCATATCCTGCGCGGCGCCGACGCGCGCGCTGTGGCCACTCCAGCTGGAGTAGCGTCCCTTGTTCGTTTTAAGGGGAGCTTTCGCTCCGGCGTGATGCCTTGCGCGGCGCCAGATGTCTTCCAGGCACGGAGCGCTCATGGGCACTGTTGAGACTGCGGTAATTTTGTTTGACCGGTGTATGGGGCAAAACAGAACCGCATCGGGTTCCTCCGCCAGGCCGGCGGCGTTAATCCATTCCATCAGCCGCTCAGAGGAGCGTGAACTGAGCGCCTTGACGATGCCGCCTGACTGGAGAATGGTCTTGGTCCAGCCGACGTCGAGGATAATGCGGCCGTCGGCCGACCGGGTAATGTCACGCACCCGAAGGCGGGACAACTCACTCATACGCAGCAATGTGCCGTATGCCACGTGCATGAAGGCGAGGTCCCGCAGATGCTGAAGCCGGGGCGAATGCTTCCAGGCAACATCGAGACGATTCAGATCCGGCCGGCAGAAGGGCACCGCCTGCCCGGTGCGCTCGCCGGAGACGACGGCCGTACGGTTAATTTTCTTTTTAGCACGAATAACGTCCGGTGAAACCGTCGGAGGCACCAGCCCTGCGTTACGGTGTAACATCGACAGAAGGGCGGCGTGCACCGAGATGGTCGAAGTTGATCGGCCAATCGCCTGCAGGTGAAACAGGTAGTCCTGCATATCCTCCGGCGACATCGGCAGAAATGAACGGCTGTTTTCCTGCGACCAGCGCCAGCAGATCCGCATCACGCTGAGCAGCTGGCGCCAGGTATTCGGCGAGAAGGCCTCGCGGTGCCGGACAAAGGCGGCCAGCTTCGCGGTGAGTTCGTCACCGGCGCTGCCGCTGAGGGCCACGCCGGTAAAACCGGAGATGTCGTTCATGTCTGCTCAGTCTTTGTCCGTTTTGATGACGGCATCGCTACGTGAATTCTGAAGAGATAACAGGGCATATGCCCGCCAGATTTTACGTAGCGCTGCCGGAGAATTATCCACCTGCGCCCGCACTAGCAGCAAGGCAGCTTAAAAGTTCCGCCGTCACGTATAAATGGCCAAAAGCCCAGGATCAGGCCCGGATCCGCATAATACAGGGATTTTTCGGGTTTGTCTGGTCTTATATAAACCTTATTATATAAGGTTAGTATTGTGGATGGTTTTCGAACTACAGGTGAGTGCGAGCATATCCCAGTTCATAAAACGCCTATTATATGAAGTTAGAAACATTCTCAGTGAGACCAGCCTTTATATAGGTTCGCAGTGCTAGGAAAGGAGATAAGGTTAAAAATGAATTTTTCTCTTTCTTGCATATTGCTTGCATAACACTCAGTATTAGGATTAATCTTAATCATCCTAGTTTTAACAAAACCATGGCATCGAGTGTTTGCTATAGACCTCCTCACAATCCAACTCATCATTGAAATAAAAAACAAGGAAGGCTAGATGATATCAGTTCAAGAAAAGAAAATAGGCGCAAGCAAAATAAATTGGATGCCTTTATCTGAAAATACCTTATCAACTGATGAAATATATGAGAGTTGGAAGAGTGGACTGTTCTCCTTCAAAGAAGAAAACTTATCGTTATCCTATAAAGGGTTACACCCACCTCAGTTGGGCGGGATTTATTCCGCTTTAGGTTTTGAAAAATCTGATAGTGAATCTTCAGCCACTATAGTCATGCCTACTGGAACAGGAAAAACCGAAACTATCCTATCAATTTTAATTGCTGGAAAATTTAAAAAAACTCTCATTATAGTTCCATCTGATGCTTTACGTAAACAAACAGAAAGGAAGTTAATTGACTATAAATTACTCCGGGAGTTTGGTGTCATAGATGACAGCATAGCTAATCCCAGAGTTGCTACTATAAATCATGGAATAAATGATAACGATGAAATTGATGCTATCCTTGATGCCAATGTATTGGTGGCCTCTGCTGCTGCTCTAGCCAGAATTAAAGATGACCAATTATTAAAAATTACTCAATCGTGTTCACATCTTATAATTGATGAAGCTCATCATGTAACGGCTGAAACCTGGTCAAGGGTTAAGAAAAACTTCAAAAAGAATAACGTATTCCAATTCACTGCCACTCCTTTTAGATCAGATCGCTCTCGCATCGAAGGTAAAATAATATTCAACTACCCTTTAAAAAAAGCTCAAGAAGATGGGTATTTTAAGGAAATTGAATTCCATCCAATAATTGAGTTTATGGAAGAAAATGCAGATAAGGCTATAGCAGAAAAGGCTATTACCTTACTAGAAGCAGATCTGCAAAATGGCTTCAATCACATAATGATGGCTCGGGCAAGTACAATTGTAAGAGCTAAAGAAATATTCGAAATCTACAGTGAATCCCCACACCTTAACCCTATAATAATCAATAGCAAAACAAAACAGAAACAAAAAATTCTTGAAGACATAAAAAATGGAAACCATAAGATCATAGTATGTGTTGACATGCTAGGGGAAGGGTTTGATTTACCTCAACTTAAAATATCTGCAATTCATGACCCTCATAAAAGCATAAATATCATGCTGCAGTTTACTGGTAGATTCACAAGAACTACAGATAATGTAGGGAACGCAAAATTCGTGGCAAACATTGCTAATCCAAACGTTAGCGAAACATTAGATGAATTATACCGTGAAAATTCTGACTGGAATAATTTAATCAGCAATATAAGCTCAAGAAAGATTCAGGATGAAAAGAATTATGAAGCATTCATTTCTGAATTTTCAAATAAAAGCAAACTATTGGATTTAGGGTTAAACCCGAACATCAGTACGGTAATTTATAGCATGAAGCTATCCGAATGGAAGCCTGATGAAATCATAAGGTTCGGAAGAAAGAATTTTAATATTTTTGACACAGTAATAAGTGATGAGAGAGATTTTATAATTTTTTCAGTTAAAACTGAAACGCCTGTAGGCTGGGCTAGCTCTAAAGAGTTGCAGGATGAAACTTGGGATTTATACATAGCTTACTATAATAAGAAGGATAATTTACTTTATATCCATTCCTCAGCAAAAGACGGGCTTACAGCTAGGCTTGTCAAGCTGATAGCACCTTCAGCTTTGAAAATACAAGGTGAGCGAGTATTTAGAACATTCCATGGAATTAAAAGATTAAAATTGCAGAATGTCGGATTAAATAAAAATAAGAAAGGACTAAGGTACTCAATGCACACGGGTACAGAAATAAATGACCAAATACCTGACATTGAAGCAAAGCGAGCAACAAAATCCAATATTTTTGGTAAAGGGTTTGAATCCGGAGTGGCTGTAAGCATTGGTTGTTCTTATAAAGGTAAGATTTGGTCAATGGATAGTGACTCAATAGATAAATGGAAAGATTGGTGTAATAAAAATGGTTCGAAGGTCTTAGACGATACAATTGATACAAACACTGTAATGAAGACTGCCATGCATATGGAAGAACTTGAATCACTTCCTAATATTGCAGTTTTAAATATAGAGTGGCCATCGGAAATACTTAGAAAGAATGATTCTAAAATAACAATTTCAAATAAGAACCATAAGGAAAATCTATTAAGTATTGAGCTTGAAATAACCAATTTATCCTACACCGAAAAGAAATTATCATTCTTTGTGAAAGGAAGGGACTTTCAGGAGGAAGTTTCGTTGCATTTGATTTCTAAAGGACAGGCGGAATTTAAATGCAGTGAAGATCTTACAATTACCATCAGTGAATCGGCAATTCCACTATCGGAATTTTTTAATGAATTCCCTCCTGTTATCTTTTTGGCGGATACTTCGTTCATTGATGGCGGTCTTCGAGTCTTTCCTCATGAAAACTATGAGTATAGATATGATGTTGAAAAAATAGAGCATTGGGATTGGCATGGCATTGATCTTTCGAAAGAATCACAGACCGAGCTAAAAAAAACTTACTCCATACAATGGTATACAATAAATAAAATTAAAGATGACTATGATTTTATATTTGACGATGATGGCAGTGGAGAAGTAGCAGACATAGTCGCAATAAAAAACATTAATGATGTTGAGTTAGTAATTGACTTATATCATTGTAAGTATTGTCCAAAAATTAACGGGGTATCTAAGCCCGGCGCGAGGATTGATGATGTATATCAAGTGGTTGGTCAAGCGATCAAAAGTATCAAGTGGTTTTCGGATAAAGAAAAACTAATTTTAAGATTAATCGAAAGAGAAAAAGCTAGATTATCTAGAGGAATGCCATCACGCATTGACAAAGGAAATTTACCTCAACTTATACACTATGCTAAGGTGGCAAAGTTTTCTTCTTTTAGATTGGGTGTAGCAATAGTACAGCCAGCCATTTCCAAAAAATCAATATCTAATGAACAATTAATCCTGTTAGGTTCGACTGAGTCATACATTGATGAAGTTACTGGTGTTAAATTAAGAGCTTTTGTTAGCAATTAATTAGATCATTAATTTACAGGAAAAATCAGCAATAAATTTATCCGCTCTGTTTTACAGAGTGGATTGACAACCATTATAGGCGATAAGAATCATTGATTAAAATGGGCATTTAATTAGTTAAACATAAATACTTGGCTTTTTTTAAAAAAATAATGAGTTTGTCGAAGGGTTTAGCATAGATAAATTCATGCAATTCAAGGTTGGAAGAAAGGACATTATCTAAGGATAAGTCATTTTATTTAACATAATTATGATGTTCTGTATTTGATTGTTTTTAATATGAAAATTCTGACATTGATAGCACCTCCGAATATAGCCGATTTACGCAACAAGATCGCCGCATGCCTTTCGCATTGATGCGCCCGTACTGGTGCGGATGATCCTGTGCCCGGAGCAAAAATCTTTGTTTAGTGTTACCTGCAGTTTGCCACCCCTGACCAACGCTGCAGTATAGAATCAGCAACCTTTAACACTCAAAATACCCGTAAGTGCAATACATCAGACCTTACGGGTACAATCCAACTGCAGCCTTCAGGGCTGAGTTTTTGCAAACAATAATGCACTCTCAAGCATCACTTTCAGCCGCTCCTGCAATGCCACAGCCTGATCTGATTCCCACGCCCACGGCAGTGTTTCCCGCATATAGGCGCTCTGCGCCAGCTCCATTTGTATAGTGTGAATACCACGCTCAGGCGCCGCATAATGGCGGGTAATGTAACCGCCTTTATACCGGCCATTGCTGACCATGGTGAAATGAGAGCTCTGCTGCGCGAGATCAGCAATGCGTTGCTCCAGCTCAGGATCGCAACTCTGCCCGTCGTTGGTACCAATGCTGAAATCTGGCAACTTGCCCTGGAAAAACTGCGGCAGCACCGAGCGAATGGAATGGGCGTCCCACATCACCACGCGCGGAAATTCTTCTCGCATCGAGTTCAGCGTATCCTGTAACTTGTCATGCCACGGCTGCCAGTAAATTGCGCGTCGATCGTCTATTTCCGTCGCATCCGGCTGCTGACCTGGCTGGTAAATCTCTCCGCCGTCAAAACGGACGACCGGGCACAGCCCAGTGGTTGCCTGGCCGGGATAAAGTGATTGATCGTCAGGCGGACGGTTCAGATCAACTACATATCGTGACCACTTAGCCTGCAGAACTGATGCCCCCATGTCACGGGCAAGCGCATACAGTTTCTCAATATGCCAGTCCGTATCCGGCACGGTACGCGCTTCATTGCTGAAGCGGGACGCCATCCCCGACGGAATATCGGTACCAACATGGGGCATGGTGATAAACAGCGGCTCGGAACCGCGATGGAAAATGTAGTTTTCAGTCTCAGTCATAACGCTTCCCCGGTGAATGCCGTAATCATCTTCTGGCGAATGCGGGCAACCTCGCTCCCGGCTGATGTACGTGCAATGTCGCGCAGTAATCCGCGCGTCCAGACATGTTTGATCGCCGACTGACGCGAACTGGCGAAAAGGTGCGTCGAGAGAACATATTCTGCCGGTATACCCTCCAGCAGAGGATGGTTACCATCAAGCTCAACAAAATCGGCCTGCTGACCCGGCGCAATCCCCGCAATACAGCGACCGGAGGCCTGCGCGCCACCCTGCAGGGCATGGCGATAGAGGTAGCTGGCCGCGTCCGGCTCTTCGGCATCACAGCAGATGTTGCGCTGCTGGAACAGCAGCCGCTGAGAGTACTCAAGCTGGAGCAGTTCTTCTGCGGCATTCACGGCGATGTGGCTGTCTGAGCCGATACCCCAGCTTCCGCGCCGCATCTTCCAGTGCTGGAAGTCAAAGACGCCATCCCCGAGGTTGGCTTCAGTGGTGGGGCACAGACCAATCACCGCGCCACTGGCGGCCGCGCGCTGATACTCACCGGCGTCCATATGCGTTGCGTGGATAAGGCACCAGCGCGCATCAACGTCGAAGTTATCCATCAGCCACTGCACCGGTCGCTTGCCACTCCAGGTGAGGCAGTCATCAACTTCTTTTTGCTGTTCTGCAACGTGTATGTGCACCGGAGCGGTTGGGTCGGCATCAAAAATGTGCGCCAGCACTGCGTGCAGGTCGTCGGGACTAACGGCACGTAAAGAGTGCGGAGCCAGCCCTAATTTTGCACCGGCGTTCCGGCATAAAACAAAAAGCTGATCCCACAGCGCCAGAAAGGCAGATTTATCGTGAATGAAACGCTGCTGATGGGCTTCCGGCGGCTGCTGACCAAAGCCGCTGTGCTGATAAAGAACCGGCAGCAGCGTCAGGCCGATGCCGGTTGCCTGCGCTGCACGTACCAGCGCGGCGCTCATCGCCATGGCGTCAGGGTAGGGAGTACCGCCAGGCTGATGGTGCACATAGTGAAACTCACACACCGAGGTGTAACCCGCAGCCAGCATCTCTCGATACAGTTCAGCGGCAATAACCTCCAGCTGCGTCGGGGTTACGTGCTGCGCAAAGACGTACATCAGCTGCCGCCAGCTCCAGAAACTGTCAGTGGGATGGTGCCGGTACTCGGTTAATCCGGCGAACACGCGCTGAAAGGCATGCGAATGCAGGTTTGGCATGCCGGGCAGTAGCCAGCTGACAGAAGGCAGACCGCCAGGTTTTGCCGCACCGGCAGCAACCTCCGTGATCGTGCCCGCGTCATTCCAGCTGATCAGCACATCCTTTTGCCATCCCTGTTCCAGCCAGGCATGGCGCGCATAAAGTTGATTGTTACTCATTAAATATGAAGTCCTGACTGAATTACTGACGTGTTAAAACCGCATTAAGAAACTGACGGGTACGCTCACTTTGCGGATCAGTGAAAATCTGCTCAGGCGTGCCCGATTCCACGATGCCGCCGCCGTCCATCACGACGACCACATCAGCCACCTCACGGGCAAAGCCCATCTCATGGGTCACGACCATCATGGTCATCCCTTCGCTGGCCAGCATTTTCATTACCTGCAGCACTTCGCCAACCAGCTCAGGGTCCAGCGCCGATGTCGGCTCATCGAACAGCATGACGCTCGGAGACATCGCCAGCGCCCGGCTGATAGCCACTCGCTGCTTCTGTCCGCCAGAGAGGCTGCCTGGCATCGCTTCGGCTTTGCTGCTCAGGCCCACTTTCTCCAGCAATGAGAGCGCCTGACGCCGCGCGGTGGCTTTGTCCAGACCGCGCAGCATCACCGGCGCCACGCACAGGTTTTCCAGCACGGAGAGGTGTGGAAACAGGTTAAACGACTGAAACACCATACCGACGTCCTGACGCAGGGCATTTAACTGCTTCTCAGGCAACGGCTTTCCCTGCTGAATCAGCGCTTTTCCACACAGCGTAATATCGCCCTGTTCAGGCATTTCCAGCCCGTTACAGCAGCGCAGGAAGGTACTTTTTCCTGAGCCACTCGGGCCAATAATGACAATGACCTGTCCGGGGAGCACGTCGAAATCAATACCGTTCAGCACCACGTTGTCGCCGTAGCGCTTGTGTAATCCCCGGATGCTGATTTGCGCCTGCTGGCGACTGTCACTTGTGGTCATTACTGCACCCCTTTCTGATGATGACGTTTTTCATAGTGACGCAACGCCGTCACGGTAAGGCTGGTCAGCACGAAGTAGATCACCGCAATAACCAGATAGGTTTCTAGGTCGCGGTAGGTATTGCTGATGATGGTATTGCCCTGCTGCATGACATCGTGAATGGTAATGAGCGAGACCAGCGCCGAGTTCTTGATCAGCGCGATAAACTCGTTGCCGAGCGGCGGCAGCATGCGCACGATGGCCTGCGGCAGAATGATTTTCATCATCGCCTGCTTTGATGACATGCCCAGTGAGCGTGCCGCTTCATTCTGCCCGCGATCCACTGACATTATGGCGCCGCGCACAATTTCCGAAACGTAGGCCGCAGAGTAGAGACCCAGTCCGATAACGCCGCAGAAAAAAGAGGGCAGCATGACGCCCAGTCTTGGCAGGCCGTAATACCAGATAAAAAGCTGCACCAGCAGCGGCGTGCCACGAATGATGGCGACATAGCCACTCGCCAGCCCGTAGGGCACTTTTCCCTGCGGATTAATTCTGGCCACGCCGATAAGCAGCCCGAGCAGGCAACTCAGCAGCAGGGCGCAGAGCGTAATTTCAACGGTGACCAGCGTGCCTGCCAGCAGCGCATCGCTGCTGGCAAATACCGGTGCAAAGTTCAGATCTAAACTCATGAGAATTCCTGGGTCGGGTATAATATTGGATTACTTCACCGGATTGGGGAACCACTTATCCACCAGCTGCTGATAGCTGCCATCCGCTTTCATCTGCTTCAGCGCGTCGTTCATCTCGCCTACCAGCGTCGCTTCATCTTTACGCACCGCGATGCCGTACTCTTCGCTGGTCAGCGAGCCTGGCAGGATCTTCACCCCTCCGCGTGTGCGTGCATACTGAAACGCCGCGGGTTTACCCGTCACGGCGGCATCCACGCGCCCGATGCTGACCAGGTTGAACATCTGCTGGTTTTTTTCTACTTCAACCGTCTGCACATCCGGAATATGTGCGTTCACCCACTCAACAGATTTGGTGCCGGTCTGTACGCTGATTTTTTTACCCTTCAAATCCTCAGCGCTCTTGATCGAGCTGTTGCCTTCCTTCACCAGCGCAACCAGGCCGCCGGCCAGATATGCCTCGGTGAAGTTCACCACCTGCTGACGCTCGGGCGTGATGTAAATTGCCGACACAGCAATGTCCGCACGACCCGCCGTCAGGCTGGGGATCAGCCCTTTGAAGTCAACGTTGGTCCACTGAACCGGGCGGTCGAGCTTTTTGCCAATTGCCTCAACCAGCTCGATATCAAATCCGGTCATTTTCTGGTTTTCGGTAAACTCCATTGGCGGGAAGGTCGCGTCCGTGACCGCTTTAATAGGTTCACCTGCTGCCAGCGCGGACAGGGACGTGCCGATAAGAGACAGGGCAAGAAGGGTAGGTTTCACTGTGTGTTTAATAAAAGACATGGCTCACATCCTGAATTTAAGATTGATGAAACAAAGCAGGTGATCCCTGCGTGAAGGTCGAACGTAATCGTTGCTGTATGGCATCAGCCGCGCTGAGCGTGGCGGTGATAAGTTCTGCATGCTTATCCTGTGCGCGGACAATCGGCGCCATCAGGGTCAGGGCACCGAGTAACTGCTGGTTTTGGGTCAGAAGAGGCACGCTAATCCCCCAGACTCCCGCATCAACCTCGCTTTCGGTGCAGGCGTAGCCCTGCTGCCGTATAAGGTTCAGCTCATCAATACGCGCCTGACGTTCAAACATGTTGCTGAACTGGCTCTGTAAAATAGGCTGGCTGACGACGGCAGGCAGGTGAGCAAGCAGACATTTCGCGGTAGCACCGCTGTGCAGGGGCAGGCTGCGCCCTTTTTCAAACGAACAGCGCAGCGACTGACGCGGCTCAAGCATGCTGATGCACACCGCTTCCTGCTGCATCACCACCGTAATGGCGACGGTTTCCTGCGTGAGCGTATTGAGCTGTTGCATGGCTTCATGGGCATTCAGCGTCAGCAGCGGCACCACATCAAAGTTGAGTGACATCTGCAGGCAGGCCGGACCCGGTGAATAAAGTGCGTCGGTTTCCATAACGAATCCCCAGCGACGCAATGAGGCCAGCAGGCGGTAGAGCGAGCTTTTATTCAGTCCGGTTTCGCGCATTAAGTCGCTGGCGCTGACAGGTCGCCCGTAACCCGCCACGATGCGGAGTATCAGCAGGACGCGCTCGGAGGTAGGAACTCTATCCTCAATGGGCGGCTTTTCTGGCAGATCTTTCATGGATCGTCATTTCACATTATCTGGTATTAATTAGATATTGCAGATGTCGTGCCAGAAACCAGGAAGTGCATTCCCGCATAAAGGGAATGAATTTATAAACAATAAAGTGGATCGGATAAAATTAGTGTTGATAGAACTAATTTTCATAGCCCATTATTTATGACGCATCATTATGGTGCTAAATCCAATCCATTAGCACCAAAATGGTGCTAATCGGGTTATCTCTAAAAATTTGTTGTCAGTAAGATTTTGAAGGATTAAAGAAGTAGGGAAATTGACTGCAGGGGATAGCACATCACGGCCTTTAGTGCGCCTTCAGATAGCTTATTTAACATAATAAGTATTTAACGAACCTTTATTGAGAATCCAATTTGATAATGTCACTTTTGGGAATGCGGATGTTTTCCTGGACTGTTATGTTGTGATCCCCAGATGCTGCCGGTACTTTACCGGACTCATTGCACCTCATGATATTTTGATCCGACTTTCGTTACACCAGCGTATGTCCCTCTACAGGAAGCACATAAAATCTTCCAGCGTTGTGCCCGCCTTTCCCTCAAAGATCTTTGCCAAGGTTATGCGTATTTCCGCGTACTTAGCGTTTTCTGGGTTTTAATTCACTGGGTTAGTCGCCGTATTCCTTAAAAATTCGAAACCATCGACCAAGCTGTTTAACGGACGGATAGCCCAACTCCCTGACAACAACTGTCAGCCTTTTTCCATATCCGAAATAAAGCTCCACAGCCCGGATACGATTTTCATATGAGTGCATGAATTATCTCCTGAGGTCCAGGAAATCGTCCGCATCTCCGTCATGCAGCCGGAACGACAGTTCTGAGGTTTAACCCTATTGCCGATTGGGCTGATTTCACTTAAGGAAAAATCCGCAAATGTGAAGTCGAACAGGAAAATTCATGAATATGAACCATATTTTATAGAATAAAACTCTGCACACAAGTCACCCGGCGGCAGACCGTTAGTTAACTAAGGAGACCGGCATGAACGAAGATCGTATTAGCGGAAACTGGAAGCAGTTCAAGGGCAAAGTGAAGGAACAATGGGGCAAGCTGACCGATGACGACATGGACGTGGCAGAAGGTAAGCGCGACCAGTTGGTTGGTCGTATCCAGGAACGCTACGGTTACGGCAAGGAGCAGGCGGAAAAAGAGTTGAAAGACTGGGAAGACTCTAATAAGTATCACTGGTAGATCTCTGGCTTTTGAATAAAAACCGGCGACCTGCCGGTTTTTTTATGCAAGGAACCCATCGCGCACGGCAGGCTGCGCTTTATGTTATTCAATCCAGTAGAGGTTTTATCCCTGACCTGGCACTGTTCGACAAACAGCGGTCTACGCTCAGTTGCCTCGATAAGTTGAATATCCATACTGACTGAGTAGCAGCGGGATATGATAGTGCTGATCAGCGTCAGTAAGACTGAACATCACCGGGATCTCAGGGAAAAAGGTCGGCTGATCGTGTTTTTTGTAATAGTCGCCGGTTTTGAAAATCACGCGGTATACGCCTGTCTGTGCCTTCTGATCTGCCGGGTAAAGCGCCGTAATGCGTCCCTGCCCGTCAGTGGTTCCCTGACTTAACCTGATCCATTCCTCCCCCTGCTTTCTGTCCAGCTCGACCTCGATCCCTGCCGTTGGCACGCCGGTCTGGAGATTCAGCACGTGCACGCTGAGCGGATTTTTCATTTCTGCGGCAAAGCCGGTCGCACTCATCACACCCAGCGCGCCACCCAGTAAATAATGCTGCCATTTCATATTATCTTCCTTCTGGTTAACGGACGCGCTAAGGATAAGCGCGACAGAAGGAAATTAGATAGATCCTGCTGAAAGATACGAAATTTCGCAGAGTAGCGTAGTCATTAACTGGCTTACACCGTATAAGACTGCTGAGCAAAAAGAGACACCGGTTTTAGATCTCTAAGGACAAAAAAGTCAGGCTCAATGCATGAGCCTGACCATGAGTGACAACAAAGAATGCGCTTTAAACTTTAAACATTTCCACCGTTCCACGTAACACCAGGGCTTGTCCTGCCAGTGATTGCGAGGCCGAAGAAGACTCTTCGACTAAAGCTGCATTACTTTGCGTCACTGAGTCCATCTGGGTAACCGCAATGCCAATTTGCGTGATACCCTGCATCTGTTCAGCTGAAGCCCTGGAAATATCGTCCATGGATGATGCCAGTTCACCGACCATATTGACGACTTTCAGTATGCTCTGTCCCGTTCCGTTTGCGACCACGACACCGCTCTCAACCTGCTCTACCGCTTGCTCAATTAACGTTTTTATTTCCTTAGCAGCAGTGGCACTTCGTTGAGCAAGGGTTCTCACCTCACCTGCGACAACGGCAAATCCTCGTCCCTCTTCACCTGCACGCGCCGCCTCTACGGCAGCATTGAGCGCCAGGATATTGGTCTGAAATGCGATACTTTCAATGACAGAGGTAATATCTCTGACTTTTGTGGCGCTGGAGGTAATTTCATCCATGGTAGTGGACATACGTTGCACATCCTTTTCACCCACATGCGCAAGCTTAGCCACATCACGAGCGAGTTCTGCTGTGAGCTGCGCACTGGTTGTATTATTTTTCACCGTCACGGTCATCTGTTCCATGCTGGCGGCGGTTTCCTGTAATGCAGCTGCTTGTTCCTCAGTACGTGAAGAGAGTTCGGTATTTCCTTCCGCTATTTCACCTGCCGCCATCGCAACCGAACCGGCGCTGTTTTTAATGTCACTGACCAACTGGCGGAGGTCAGTCTGCATGGCAGAAAGAGAAGCAAGCAGGCTGGTTTGATCTCCCGGCCTTAGCGTGACCGTTGTGGTAAGATCACCAGCAGCAATCGCTGCCGTTATGGCCTGAGCCTGCGAGGGTTCACCACCGAGTTGCTTCATCAGACTGCGCATGATTAACCACGCGGCCAGGAGAGAGATAATTAATGTCATTGCACCCAGTACCCCGAGAATAAACATGAGTTTGCTGACATAACTTCCCGCATTTTTTACCGCGGCATCGCTTTCCTCGAGCTGAACAACCGTCAGTTCTTTTAACGCCGTTAATAACTGTCCCTGGATCGGTCTGACCGTCTGCATGAGATACCGAATAGTCTCCTGCTGCTTATTCTGCAACCCTAATGAAGCTGCCTGACTGAGAACAGAAAAAGTTTCAGCTCTGAGTGCGGTGACTTTATTAAAAAAAGCCTGCCCCCTTTCGGTCGCATATTTTGCCTGGAGCGAGTCGAGTTTCTTCAGCGTCTCGTCAAACTGCAACTGCTGAGATTCAAGACGCTTTTTTTCAACTTCCATTTCTTCATTATTAGTCAGCAACGCAATATTGCGTACGGCAATACCCATGTCTCTAATGTTACCGTAAAGCGCCATACCCAGTTGATATTTCTGCATGTTGACGTTAACCGTCTTATCCAGTTCATCCCGGGAATCAGACAAACCTTTATACGCAATCGAAATGCTTAGCATAAAAAGAACAATGAGCAAGCCAAAGCTCAACATAAGACGGGTGGAAACTTTCATATTCAAACTCCCATGGTTAAAAAAGAGTTATCGGATGCAAATATTTAGACTTTATAAATAAATATACTTTTTTATCAATCGGTGGATTTGACATACCAAAATCCTATGCTACCCAATCATTTTTTTACATTACTGCCCTTTCCATCAATTTAATGATTGGAACCTTAAAGAAGACACGCGCACTCAACTATTTATTTACGTGAGCATTAATAAAATTCGTCGTTATGATGTGCTCGCTTATCACATCTGCTTAATGAACCTTTAAGGAATGCTGCCAGGAAACTCATGCCACTTATCTTTAATGGCAGGATTGGAAATTAATACAGACGTATTGAGAAATGATGAGTTGGTCAAAAAAATCAGACTTATCAAAACAATAAGCCTGATAAAAAAATACTTAATGCGTAGTCAAAATAAGCATCCCTTATTGGGCTTTCTTTCGTATACCCGGAGATAATATTTATCTGTTAACTTTCTCCCACAGCAAGCTGTCGGAGCAGTTCAATATGTTCGGGATTGTCATTAAGAGCGGGTATGTAGATAAATGCCGTCCCACCTGCATGCATAAATAATTCCCGGTTCTGCTCATCAAGTTCTTCAAGGGTTTCAAGACAATCTGACGCAAACCCCGGACTGATCACATGTATCTTCTTAATGCCTTTGGCCGGAAGTCCCTTAATCGTTTCATCAGTATAGGGTTCTAACCAGGGTTCTCTGCCGAATCGGGATTGAAAAGTCATTAATACCTGCAGAGATTCATGACCCAGCGCTTCAGTCAGCCGTTTTGTGGTGAGTTCGCATCGCTCTTTATACCTGTCTCCTTCGGCTGAAAATCTGACAGGGATACCATGGTATGAAATGAGCAAGGCATCCGGAACACCGTGCAGGTTGAAAGAATTTTCAACTGACAACCTGAGCGCTTCAATATAGGCCGGATGGGCTGCGTAATCATTTATAAAATTGACCGCAGGTGTATATCGAATTTTGGTCGTCTGTAAATGACGACTGACGCTATCCCAGACTGATGAAACCGTTGACGATGAAAATTGCGGATACAATGGAATGACTGTCATTTTAGTCACACCTTTCTCAATTAATTCATCAATAGCGCTGCTGATTGACGGTTCACCGTAACTCATGCCAAGAGCAACGGGCAATCCTGTCACCTGCGCAAGAGCAGTGGCTTGTCGTTTGCTGTAAACCATGAGCGGAGATCCCTCTTCCATCCAGATTGAAGCATATAACTTTGCCACGCGTCTGGAACGTAGTGGGATAATGATGCCGTGAAGTATCGGACACCATAGAATCCTGGGTAAATCAACGACCCGGTAATCATGTAAGAATTTTGAAAGGAATTTTTTCACCGCAACCGGTGTGGGCGCAGCAGGCGTTCCCAAATTCACGATTAATACACCGTGCTTATCATCCATTATCAGAAGCCTCAAACATAAAGATCAAATCAGTGCTGAGTAAATGTAGCATAGGATGTTTGACATTAAAGTCCTCGCAGAAAATCTTTCGCTTATTCAACCTTGTAGAGCCACCCTAGGGTGAAAATCATTAATTAATATTAAGTTTTAATCCAATTACAGTGACGCCTGGAGGAATTCATCGTCATTATTCCGCCCATCTGATCGTGTTTAAATACCCTACGATCAGATGCTGCTGACAAACGGCGATAACACCTGACGGGTTTAAACTTAAACATTGTGAACAATCTTTTGTCTGTCTATCGCTTTGGCTTGCTGCCAATTTTTAATAAAACAGACGCGATCCCTGTGAAAAACGTTATGTCCGATTCCAGGGCAGTCGACTTAATACCTTCGCCATCCCACACCAGCCGGTGATGCCAGCGAATATGAGTCCACATCCGACAACACCGGACACAAGATAGCACCACTCAGACACCGTCGCGCCGGCGAGGACGCCGGATAACACTAATGTACCGGCGGCAATCTGCACCTGACGCATTAAGGGGAGCACGCCTCCTTTCGCTTTTACTGTTGCATAGCCTGCCGACTTCCACGCATTCATCCCACCCTTCAGCAGGTAAATCTTTGCCGGCGCGCCTAATGTGGCACATTGGGCTTGGTTTGCATCAGTGCGCATACCCGTTTGGCAGTGAAATATGATGCAATCTTCGCTCTTCTGTCGCAACGAGAGCGGTTTTTCCGGCTCGATCTGATCGATCGGAACGGACAATGCCTCCGGTATGTGTTCATACTCCCATTCATCACGCCCACGTATATCTATCAGGCGCGCGCCGTTCTTAAGCCTCTGTTTGACTTCTATCGGGGTGAGTAGCGGGATGTTCATTCTCATTCTCCTGGCAATACAGTCGGTGAAGCACTTCCATCACGGCAATCACAGAAGGATCAGCCAGACGGTAGTGCCTGAAACGTGAGGTCTTGGACGAAACAATCAAACCTTGTGTTTTCATGATTCGCAGATGCTGTGATGTTGCTGAAGGACTCAGGCCGGTCATGCGACTCAGCGCGCCCGCATCCGTTAAGGGAGCTTTGATCAGCGTGCATAAGATCATCAAACGCTGTGTATGCGCTAACGTCTTTAGCAGACGTGCTGCTTTTGCTGCCTGCATCGGCAAGTCCAGAGTGTTCGCCATCATCACTCTATCTCTGATAGTTTAGATAAATCTAAAGTATCAGAGATGAACGTCACTGTGTGAAAAAAATACTTATCTTTATTGAAACACATTCTCATTTAAAAAATAGTGTACAGCCTTTCCTTTGTTAAGGTTGATTTAATATTTCCAGGTGAAGATGGCCACATTACCCCTGAATCCTGGTGAAACAATGAAAAGTAAATTATTGAGCCATCTTCCTCACAATGACGCCCCTTTTTTTCGCGGATTACACATTGCCATTGCGTTGCTAATACTTTCGCAGATTATTAATTCAAATTTAACCGAACGTGAGGCGATGGGTGAAAATAACATCGAGGCTTTTATCACGTGGTTTCATATTATTTCAGGATTTACCCTGATTTTTCCCGGTATTGTGCTCTTGTGCTGGATGCTCACCCAACGAGGAGTTCGCTGGTATTTCGCGTGGCTTACTATTGATTTCAAAGGGATTAAACAGGATTTATTACTGTTAAAAAAACGCAGATTGCCCGAAGCTACGCAAGGCGGGATCGCGGCCACGATACAAGGTCTCGGCGTGGTTTCACTGCTTCTGGTTGCATTTTCAGGCGGTCTCTGGTTTTTAACCCAGTGGATGACCGGCGTGACGGCAGAGATGGCGCGCATTTTTATGCACTGGCACAAGTTTTTGACAACCTTTGTTGAACTTTATTTTTATGCGCATGGTGCCATGGGCATTCTCCATATTTACCTGGCAAGAAATAAATAATATTTGGGCAAACATGTTGAATTGTCACTGATCAAAAAGGGGACCTGAAATGCTCATCCATTTTCCCTGTAGATTGATATGGCGTTTAGGTGGCAACGAATCCTCCACCGCCGGCAATTTTATTCGTGAGCACTATTTCCGCCACTATGGAGCTGAACTCAGCTCACTGCTGCCCGATATTCTTACCCTGGAAGACGGGCGCGGATGTCTGATCGCCGCGTGCGGCATGGCACCCGCCTCCGCAGGCATGATGTATATCGAGCGTTATCTGGACAGGCCTGCGGAAGGGATGCTGAGTGACGTTTTTAAGGGTCAAATTTTCCGCAGCAGTATCGTTGAAATTGGTAATTTTGCCGCGACGGATGGTTTGGCAGTGCGTGTGTTGTATGCCGCCATCTGCAGGTTACTCAACCATTACGGGTACAGCCACATTGTGTTTACCGGCACACGAAAAATCCGTAACACCTTTTCCAGAATGAACTTGCATCCGGTCGTGCTCGCCGATGCTGAAGGCGATCGGCTGGGAAGCGAAAAGGCGCAATGGGGGACTTATTACTTACATGCGCCCAAGATTATGGCCGGGGAGCTGGCTGGCGGTCAGCTTGCGCTTGCAGACAACGACATTCTAAACGGGTGGATAGATGTATTACCTGATTCCCCGTGGCACCCGATACCGGAGGTACAGCATGCTCATTAATGCGCTCGAATTCCATGCCCGACAACAGCCGTTTGCTACTGCGCTGATCAGCAACGAGCGTAGCTGGAGCTGGGCTGACTTTCATAAGGATGTGTCGGCTTTTGCTGAAACACTCAGACAGGCGAAAGTTCATCGACTAGCGCTGGCGCTGGGCAACACTCCGGCCTGGATTATCGCGGATCTTGCTTGCCTGAAAGCCGGTGTGGTTTGCATTCCGGTACCGCCTTTTTTCTCCGATCAGCAACGTGAATGGTTAATGAACAGCTCCGGCGCGGACGCCATTCTGGGCCCGGCACACATTTCAGGCTGGGCCCTCATGTCTACGGCGCAGGGAATGCTGCATATTTGCAGAAAGGAAGGTTTGCCCTTACTGCATTCTGGCACCGTGAAAGTTACCTATACATCGGGCACCACCGGCACCCCTAAGGGCGTTTGCCTGTCGGCTACAGGGCTGGAGTGGACTGCCGCCGCGCTGGCAGGCCTGATGAAGCCCCTGTCCCTCCAGCGCCATCTGGTAACACTTCCGCTCAGTACGCTACTGGAAAACATTTGCGGCAGCTATGTTCCTTTGCTGCTGGGAGTAACCGCCTGTGTGCCTGACCTTAATGCACTCGGATTTAGCGGTTCGAATCAGTTCAGCCCAGAAATTTTCGCTGAAGCCCTGCGCCGCTGGCATCCGCAAACACTGGTTCTGGTGCCAGAACTTCTCAGGGCATTAATGATCATCCATCGTCGATCACCGGAAGTAACCGCCCCGCTGCGCTACGTTGCGGTAGGAGGTGCCCGCGTGTCTCAGCAGCTGATTAGTACCGCGCGATCTGCCGGGCTGCCGATATTTGAAGGATACGGCTTGTCAGAGTGTGGCTCTGTCGTGGCACTTAATCATCAACATCATGAAATGGCAGGGAGCGCAGGAAAGCCTTTAGAGGGAGTATCGCTGACTTTTCATGACGCCGAGCTACACGTAAGAAGCCCCGGCAACGCCCTGGGTTATCTTGGAGAAGCTCCTTTTACCGGCAGCATTGCGACCGGAGATTTAGCAGAGCAAGACACAGCCGGCTTTATACACATTCGTGGCAGACGGAAAAATGTTCAGATAAATGCTTTTGGTCGTAATTTTTCACCGGAATGGGTTGAAGCTGAGGCCATGAACTGCACAGCCGTGCGTCGTCTGGTGATCTTCGGCGAAGGTTTGAAAAAAAACGTGGCACTGGTGCACACATTTGAAGGGATGGAAGCATCTGCACGTGAGCAACTCAGAGCACTGTCGGACAGGCTTCCGGATTATGCCCGCCCCCATCATCTCATTTTTACCCCGCTCATCTCCTCACCCGAGGTGTTGACCGCGAATGGTCGCCCCCGTCGTGAACGCGTATGGGCCCTGATGAAAACACAGATACTCAATATTGAGGAGATCAGATAAATGTCATTCTACCAAAAACTCCAGAATGAGACGCTGGCGGCCCGTGAGCGAATGCTGTCTCGCCCGGTCATTGCACAATGCTCACGCGGGGAAGTCACGCGGGATATGTACACTGCGTTTCTGGCGCAGGCTTACCATCACGTCAGGCATACCGTTCCACTGCTGATGTGCGCGGGAAGCCGTTTACCGACAGAGAAAGAGTGGGTAAGAGCCGCACTGGTTGAATATATCGAAGAGGAGTACGGTCACCATGAGTGGATCCTTAATGATATACGCGCCAGCGGAGGGGATGCAGAAGCTGTTCGTACGGGTGAGCCTGACCGTCCTGTAGATCTGATGCTCGCATGGCTCTATTACCGTATTGAACGGGTCAATCCCATGTGCATTTTTGGCATGGTACACGTACTTGAAGGCACCAGCGTGATGATTGCCACGCCTATCGCTGAATCTTTGCAGCAGTCGCTTTCACTTGAAGAAACCTGCACAACCTATCTGCGATCGCACGGTGCACTGGATCTTGAACATCTTAAATTCTTTGCTTCGCTGATGGACAAAGTCACTGACCCGCAAGATCAGCAGGATATTATTCATACCGCCCGTGAGGTCTATGCCCTTTATGGTGAGATGCTGGACAGCCTGACAGAGGCCACTTATGCAACTGCGTGATAAAAATATTCTTCTGACTGGGGCAAGCGGCGGCATTGGTCAGCCGCTTGCCAGGCTTCTTGCCCAGAAGGGTGCCCGGGTGTGGCTGGTTGGCCGGCATCAGGCCGAACTGGAAACATTGCGCCGCAGCATGCTTCACCCTGAGCGCCATACTCTGTTTCCGGTTTCTCAATACACCGATGAGGAGATCCTTGCACTGGCGGACAATTTTCACGCGGCTCAGCGACTGGATGTATTGATCAATAATGCAGGAAACAGCCGTTTTGCCCTGCTCGAGCAGCAAACTTTTGATGACATCCGCACTCAGCTCAGGGCAAATATTGAGATCCCGCTACTGCTCTCCCGGGCCTGTGTTCACCAGTTCAGCGCACGTGGGATCATACTTAATGTCGGTTCCATTCTGGGGGATTTGGGGCATCCGGGATACAGCGTCTATTGTGCGACAAAATCGGCATTACGACGGTTTTCAGAAGCGCTGAACCGTGAACTTTCTAACACCAGTCTATCGGTGTTTTATGTGGCGCCCAGGGCAACACACACTCGCCTGAATTCCCCTGCCGTTAATGCGATGAATAAAGCGCTGGGCAACAGCCAGGATGAACCTGAAACCGTGGCACAACAGATTGTTTCGGTGCTGGAGCGGGAAAAAACGCGTCACTATATTGGCCGCGCTGAACGCTTTTTCATCATGATAAACGCCCTGTTGCCTGGGAGGGTAGACAACGCGCTGCGCAAAAAAATGCCCGTCATTTCACGCTTTCTTCATTCTGAAACACACAGTGGAGATCAATAGATGAAGCAATCCCTCAGGTTATTCATCGTGATGCTGATGGCGTTGCCCGCTTTGGCTACTGCCAAGGATAAGCTGTCTGATTTGCAGTCAGAGTGGGCCCGGTGCCAGTACCGGACGATGGAACAGGAAAAAACATCCTGTTTCAGCACGCTGAGTACGCAAGCTCACGCTGCTGTACAACAGGCCGATCGCGACCCAGAGCTGCTGATATGGTCCGGGATCATTGACAGCAGTTGGGCTGGAGCCAAAGGAGGGCTGGGTGCACTGACGCTGGTCAAACAAGCCAAAGCCAGTCTGGAGAAAGCGCTTGCTCTTGATCCTCGAGCGTTGCAAGGCTCTGCATTCACCAGTCTGGGCGCCCTTTACTATCAGGTGCCGGGCTGGCCGATTGGTTTTGGTGACAATAAGAAAGCCGAAACCCTCCTGAAACAGGCATTGAACATGAATCCGGACGGCATTGATGCAAACTATTTTTATGGCGATTACCTGCTGAAACAGGGAGACGCCAGCAGAGCTCGCCAATATCTTGAAAAAGCCATGCAGGCTCCTCCCAGAGCAGGCAGAGAAATAGCCGATACAGGGCGGCGAGCCGATATCCAGCGAGATCTGAATAAGATACGTTGATTCACTTTTAAGGTGAGTACCTTGAAGACCACAGGAGACAATTAGCATGCTTCATGGAGAATCGCATAAAATTGCCCGTTCTGGTTGGCTTCGTGCTGCGGTTCTGGGCGCTAATGACGGGATCGTCTCAACGGCCAGTCTGCTTACCGGCGTTGCGGCGGCCAGTACCAGCCATCAAAGCGTGATGCTGGCCGGATTGGCAGGTGTCATTGCCGGTGCAATGTCTATGGCAACCGGTGAATATGTCTCTGTATCCTCACAGGCCGATACCGAAATAGCCGCTCTCGCGGAGGAGCAGGCCGAGCTGGATGAAAACTTTGTGGCAGAAACACACGAGCTGGCCGCCCTCTATATCAACAGAGGACTGAGTCCCGACCTGGCCCATAAGGTTGCACAGGCGCTTATGCAGCACGATGCCCTTGATGCGCATGCTCGTGATGAGCTGGGTATAACTGAAATAAGCACCGCCAGGCCATTACAGGCAGCGTTATTTTCAGCAGGCAGTTTTGCCGCTGGCGCGGTGATACCCCTGATGGCGGCAATGACTGTCCCTGGGAAAAATGGGATTGGATTCATCGTCCTATCTGCACTGTTATCGTTGACCTTGCTGGGCGCGCTGGCCGCTCGTACAGGGGGCGCACCTGTTTTACGCAGCGTTTGTCGCGTCAGCTTTTGGAGCAGCCTGGCGATGATCGCATCCGGTCTGACTGGCACTCTGTTTGGCCATCTCGTCGGCACGTGATGCTGCAGACAGGTGACATTGTTCTCGCGCAAAAACGAGCGGCATTTTCTTACAGTCACAGGGGGTTACAGCTTTTTGCTGATGGCCCTGAAATTCCGTGTAACGACTCAACATTCAATTCAGTCGCCTTGTGACCCCTTATAGTACGCATCTTCGCTTCACTTCTTTTATGGATTAACCGCCTGCTGACGCGCAATCCCGAAATGACAACTATGCTTAGTGTTTCCAAAAAACCCTATAAACAGAGGTGCCTTAGGCACCCTATTTTTTGTCACTGGAGGCCGGGTATGAGCACCCCTCACGATATGAACCACCCGCAGGATAACAAACCGGCAAGCGCTGCAACTGTCAACAGCGACTCATCTTTCACTAAGTCGAATCATTGCGCATTTGCCTCCACACCCCCACCCGCCATGATGCCCGTAACCTTGAAAGTGAACGGTCAAGAGCGGTCCCTGCATCTGGATACCCGCACTACGCTGCTGGATGCCCTGCGCGAACATCTCCATCTCACCGGGACCAAAAAGGGCTGCGATCATGGCCAGTGCGGTGCCTGTACCGTTATCGTCGATGGGCGACGTATTAATGCGTGCCTCACACTGGCGGTAATGCAGCAAAACGTTGAGGTCACCACCATTGAAGGCCTGGGTACGCCTGACAATCTGCACCCACTTCAGGCTGCTTTCATCAAACATGATGGCTATCAGTGCGGTTACTGCACGCCGGGACAAATATGCTCATCCGTGGCGGTTCTGAAGGAAATTGCAGACGGCATACCCAGCCACGTTTCCCAGGACCTGCTGGCACAGCCGACACGACATGCAGATGAAATTCGCGAGCGCATGAGCGGTAATATCTGCCGCTGCGGGGCCTATGCCAACATCCTCGCCGCCATTGATGACTTCGCGGAGGGTCACACATCGTGAAAGCCTTCAGCTATGAAAAAGTCACCTCTTCCCTGGAAGCCGCCACGCGCGCGCAGCAAAATCCCGGTGCCAGGTTTATTGCCGGAGGCACCAATTTGCTGGATCTGATGAAGCTAGAGATCGAAACCCCCGCTCATCTCATTGATGTGAACGGTTTGGCGCTGGATAAGATTGAACCCACCGACGAAGGCGGACTGCGTATTGGTGCACTGGTGCGAAATACCGACCTTGCCGCAGACATGCGTGTGCGGACGGGCTATGCGGTGCTCTCGCGCGCGTTACTGGCAGGTGCGTCCGGTCAGTTACGCAATCAGGCGACGACGGCAGGAAACCTGCTTCAACGCACGCGCTGTCCTTATTTCTATGACACCAACCAGCCCTGTAATAAGCGTCTGCCTGGCAGCGGCTGTGCAGCACTTGGGGGTTATAGCCGTCAGCTTGCTGTTATCGGCGCCAGTCAGGATTGTATTGCAACACATCCCAGCGACATGGCCGTGGCAATGCGTCTGCTGGATGCAACTATCGAAACGGTCAGCCCGGATGGCAGCGAGCGCGCGATTCCTATCAATGATTTCTACCGCGCGCCGGGTCAGACGCCTCATCTTGAGACGGTGCTTAATGCGGGCGAATTTATCACTGCGGTGGTCCTGCCGCCGCCAGTGGGAGGCACGCATATCTACCGTAAGGTTCGCGATCGCGCCTCTTATGCATTTGCACTGGTTTCCGTAGCGGCCATCGTACAGCGTGATCGCACAGGAAGGATCGCCGTCGGGGGTGTGGCGCATCAACCCTGGCGACGGTCGTTGGCAGACAGCGAACTGCCCAATGGTACTCAGCCGGTTTTCGATAAGTTGTTTGAGGATGCACAACCTACGGCGGATAACCAATTTAAGCTGGTACTGGCGAAGCGCACTCTGGCTTCAGTGCTGGCAGAAGCGAGGGCAAAAGCATGAAATTTGAGAAACCCGCCGGTTTGAATCCCATCGATCAACTCAGATACGTTGGCCGTCCGCTTGATCGCATTGATGGGCCTTTAAAAACAACCGGCAGCGCACCTTACGCCTATGAATGGCATGATGAGGCGCCTGACGTCACATATGGGTATGTGGTGGGCAGCCCGATTGCCAAAGGCAAAATTACCTCGCTTAATACCGAAGCCGCTGAAAGCGCACCGGGCGTGTTAGGCGTTGTTACTGCCAAAAATGCGGGCAAACTCAGCAAGGGGGAGATGAACACGGCAACGTTGCTGGCTGAATACCGTATTGAACATTACCATCAGGCCGTTGCATTGGTTGTCGCTGAAACGTTTGAACAGGCACGTGCGGCGGCCCAGCTGGTGGAGGTTAGCTATCAGCAAGAAGAAGGCGCTTACAGCCTTGCTCATGAAATACCCACCGTGACTACTCCACCGGAAGATACGCCGGATAAAACGGTGGGTGATGCAGAGCGTGCCCTGAGCGAAGCGGCGTTTGTGCTGGATGAAACCTATAGCACGCCGGATCAGAGTCACATGGCTATGGAACCTCATGCTTCTATGGCCATGTGGGACAAGGACAAGGTAACGGTGTGGACGTCGAACCAGATGATAAACTGGTGCCGATCCGATCTTGCGAAGACGCTGAACCTGCCGCTGGAAAAAGTGCGGGTGCTGTCGCCTTATATTGGCGGTGGTTTTGGCGGGAAGTTGTTTCTGCGCAGTGATGCCCTGCTGGCAGCGTTGGGTGCTCGCGTTGTGAAACGTCCGGTGAAAGTGATGCTCCCCCGGCCAATGATCCCTAATAACACCACTCATCGTCCCGCGACGCACCAGCATATTCGCATCGGTACCGACAAATCCGGGCATATCACGGGCATCTCGCATATCAGCTGGTCGGGTAACTTGCCGAACGGCACGCCAGAGACCGCCGTGCAACAGACGGAACTCCTCTATGCCGGCGCTAACCGTCTGACCGGCCTGCGTCTGGCAACGCTTGATCTGCCGGAAGGCAATGCGATGCGCGCGCCGGGTGAAGCGCCGGGGTTAATGGCGCTGGAAATGGCGATGGATGAGATAGCAGAGAAAGCCGGCATCGATCCGGTGGAATTCCGCATCCTGAATGATACTCAGGTTGATCCCGCTGATGCCAAACGCCCCTTCTCGCGCCGCCAGCTGATTGAGTGTCTGCGCACCGGGGCAGATAAATTCGGCTGGCAAAAGCGCAATCCGTTACCTGCCCAGGTAAGAGACGGGCGCTGGCTGGTGGGCTTAGGCGTAGCCGCTGGATTCCGCAACAATCTCCTCGCTCCTTCTGGCGCGCGAGTGCATCTGGATGCGCATGGCATCGTCACCGTCGAAACCGACATGACGGATATTGGCACCGGTAGCTACACCATCATCGCCCAGACGACAGCAGAAATGATGGGCGTGCCCCTTGAACAAGTAGCAGTGAAACTGGGAGATTCCGCTTTCCCGGTCTCAGCGGGGTCCGGTGGTCAGTGGGGTGCGAACACGTCGACGGCAGGCGTTTATGCCGCCTGCGTCAAGCTTCGAGAACAGGTAGCAACAGCACTCGGCATCAACCCTGATGAAGCCGAGTTCGTGGAGGGCGAAGTTCGCTCAGGTCATCGCAGCGTCCCGCTTTCTGCGGCAGCGGCCAATGGCACTCTGACGGCAGAAGACACGATTGAGTTTGGCGACCTCGATCAGCAGTATCAGCAATCCACGTTTGCCGGGCATTTTGCTGAGGTGGCCGTAGATGTTTATACAGGGGAAGTTCGGGTACGCCGCATGTTGGCCGTCTGTGCGGCAGGTCGAATACTCAATCCCAAAACCGCGCGAAGTCAGGTCATTGGCGCGATGACAATGGGATTAGGTGGCGCGCTGATGGAAGAACTGGCGGTGGATACCCGATTGGGATTGTTTGTGAATCACGATATGGCAAGCTATGAGGTGCCCGTTCATGCGGATGTTCCCGAGCAGGAAGTCATCTTCCTTGATGATACCGATCCGGTCTCTTCACCGATGAAAGCCAAAGGCGTGGGTGAACTGGGATTATGCGGTGTCGGGGCAGCCATTGTGAACGCGATTTACAACGCGACGGGTGTCAGGGTCAGAGATTATCCGGTTACGCTGGATAAACTCTTAGCCGCCTTACCCCAGACTGCTTAACGCTCGCCAACTAATCTTACCCGCTGTGCGGTCTGCAAGTCCGTGCAGCGGGTCTGTCTCTTAGCCACATCAACATTCAGCCTGATTAGCCCGCGTAATATCCTCAATAGTATCAATATCCGTGATACAACCGCGATCGGTTAAGTCAACAAACGTGACAGCATCAGCGTTTAGCAATTCCTTCGCCCCTTTGTCTCCCTGTAATGCACAAAGCTGAGAGTAAAAAGATTGCTGAAAACCGACGGGATGACCTTGTATTCCATCGACTTGTGCGCGTACCAATCGGGAGTCGCGCAGCGCTTCACTGATGGCCCGATAGCTTGAGGGCTGGATAAAAGGCATATCCGCCAGGGTAATTAACCATCCGTCATAATCTGCTGTGGCGTTCACGCCCGCCGCGATAGATTCCCCCAGCCCCTCACTCGAACAGCGCACGATGCGTTCTTCCGACATTAACGCATGCAGTTGCCTGTCATCAGGCCGAGCCACCACATAGCAGTCAAGACCAGTAGCCCGCACATTATCCAGCGTATGCTGTAGCACTGGCTTACCCTGCATTACCGCAGCGAGTTTATTTCCCCGGCCGGATTGCCTGAAGCGACGGCTGTACCCAGCGGCCATGACCAGAATGGCAATATTCACGATGCGCCATCCTTGTCCTGCGGTGAGCCCATCAAACCATTTTTGTGGCTAACGACATCGGCCATAATGGATAGCGCGATCTCCGCGGGTGTTTTGCTGCCAATATCCATCCCAATCGGGGCATGAATCCGGTTAATTTCTTCGGGATTCAGTTCGCCAATCCTGACTAACCGCTCTTTCCGCCTCAGACTGTTGTTCTGCGATCCCATGGCACCGATATAGAAAGCGGGCAGATTTACAGCCTCCATCATCGTCAGATCGTCGATGCGAGGGTCATGGGTAAGGGAAAGAATCGCGGTGCCTGAGTGACACCCTTCACGTTCAAGGTAGCTAGCGGGAAACTGCTTAATTAACTTCACAGAGTCATCAAGTTGATCGGCCAGATTCAGCAGTACATCCTCGCGGTGCTCACATACCAGTGTTTCAAACCCTAAAGCCTGAGCAAAGTTCGCGCAGTAGAGTGCGACGCTGGAGAGGCCCGCAATGACCACCCTGGGAGGGGCGCACAACGTCAGCACGATGTTCGCGCCCTGTACCTGAGTATGCGTCCGGCTCAGATACCCCCCAGGTAGCAGCGAACGGCACGGTTCGGGTATGGTCAGCGCTTTTACCACGGAATGCGGCCCCGTCAACGCTGACATCATCTGTTGCAGGTAGTCGAGCGACGCGTTACCCGGCATTAACTTTTCCACAAGGATGTCCAGCGCGCCTCCGCAGGGCAGCGCCTGGTCCGGCTCAAAGCCACCGTCTCCATAACGCACAATCTGGCTGGGCGAGGAAAAAGTATCGTCGCCAATTCGGGCGATAAAGCTCTCTTCCACGCACCCGCCCGACAGCGAGCCGTAATAGCGTCCATCGCTTCTGATAACCATCATTGCACCTGGCGGGCGCGGGGACGAACCAAAGGTACTGAGCACCGTACATAGCCACACCGGATGCTCCTCAGCCCATGCCAGTGCTGCGTTCAACACTTGCACATCAAGATGATGCATGCAGTTCTCCTGTAAGGGCGTTTATGTTCAGAATTGCGTCCAACCCAACTAATCTTAACTCCCTTATTCAAACGCCGACTTAACTGCCTTAACGATCTTCTCCGCCCTTGCCGTATCCTCTAGCGGCGGGTACTCCTTTCTCAACTTCCCTGACACCTGCCAGCCATTCTCTTTCAATGATCGGATTATCCGATTCGCATCCTGATCCGGCATCTCCAGCACTTCCTTCAGCCGCTCCTGTGCCTTCTGGAATATTGTCAGCACTCTGGCTTCATCTGCCATTTCGACTCGCACGGTGTGCTCAATCACTTTCGCGGTGTACAACACGTGAGAGGTCAAATCCGGGTAGCGCCAGGCGTAACGCGCATCTTCGTAGTCGGCGAAGGCGAAGTTGCTCGGTGTACCGTCGTCATAGGTCACAATCTCACCAAAATGGCATGAGGTGGCGTAGCGGCGCATCAGGCGTTTAGAGAACACTTCCAGCGTGCGGTCATAGCCAACACGAAAATCCAGTGAACTGGTGATGCTGGCCGAGACCGGCAGAATAACGCCTTCAGGAATGGCGCCGTCGCGGATTAACGAGTCATTAATCAGGAAGCGGTGAATACGGCCATTGCCGTCGCGCATCGGATGAATATAGATAAAGCCGAAGGCAATCACGCCCGCTCTGGCCAGAGGCTCGGCGCCACGGGTGGCGAGCTCAAACTCTTGCAATCCACGCATAAACAGCGGCAGGTCTTCAAATTGTGGCGCCACGTAATGCACGATGTCCTCACGCATCGTGGCCTGTCCGACAAACACCGGCGAGCGACGCAGTCCTAGTCCCAACGCATCGTGACCGAGAATGCCTCTTTGCAGAATATGCAGGCTTTCATCACTGAGCGGGTCATCGATCTGGCCGCAATATTGCGCAATCACATGGGCGAAACGCTGAATACGATCGGCCTGTTCAGCCTCTTTCTCAATTAAAAAGCTGGCCCGGGATTCCTTGAAGGTCAGCCAGCTGGCGGTTCGCAGCAGAACATCGGCACCAAAGGTATCATCCAGTTCATGCAGTGCTACCGTGACATCAAAGGCAATGGCATTCTCAATCTCAGGCGTGCGGCGAACAACAGGACAAAAGTCAGGCGAGCCGGGTAAGTTATCGTTGATACGCCAGCGTTTATTCTTGAGCGTTGAGGTCCGCGTCAGATAGTCCTTCGCGGGGATCGCCGCAATATAGCCGCCGTTAGCGACATCGGGCACGTTGGTGAGCGTATTACCTGTCAGCCATTCATAGAGAAAGCCGGTGCGGCGTGCGTATTGGCCAAAGGGTTCACGCAGACACCAGCTTTCGATCGGTTCAGGGCCGATGTTAGCGAAGAGCCGGGAAAAAAACTCCAGATGGATCTCTTCATATTTGAGGCCAAAGGCAAAGTGGCCTGAGAAGCTATCCTCAGGTTGATAGCTTGGAGGATAACGCTTTTCGATGCGTCCCTGATTCTCATGGGTGGCGCGAACCGTGCCAATAGCCGATTCCACTCGAAGTGGCTGAACCAGTTCAATGTGATAGCGCTTACAGAGCGCCTTAAATCCCACCAGCATCGGCTGAATCCTTTAACATCTAAGTTAAAACGATAATTTATCCGCACTATAGCGCGAAAATAATAATTACACGATACAGACCCAGTAAATCAAGACCAAAAACACTAATGTAATCGCCATTCCTGATGAAAATGATAATGCCAATGCAAGAACATCAACTGGACAGTCTCTAAATAAACTTTTGCTATAGTCATCACTTATGATGATAAGTTTGATTTTCGCGCTGATTCAGCGCCTTAAAAACAGGGAAGAGAGTGATGTTTCATCTGATATTCAGCATACCGAGTTGGTATGTTATTGCGCGATTCGTTTTTCCATTAGCCATGCCATTAGTATTAAAAATCATCCTATCTTTGGTGGTTTTGCTGGCTTCTCAATATCTGTTAATTAGCCGATTTACGCCGGGCGGTATCTTCTCACCTGAAATGCCGCGCGCCGTCACCATCCTGTTCAGCTGGGCCTTTGGCACGGTGTTACTGCTCGCGTTCACCCAAATATTGCTTGATGTGGTGACACTCATTTCCCTGTTGGTGCGGCACCCGCTGCAGATTACGTCTGGCATACGATATGGCGCTGCGCTTTTAACCATGGTTGTGGCCGCGGTCGGCGTCCATCAGGCCATACGCATCCCCGCCGTAAAAGAAGTGACGGTTAAAATCCACAACCTGCCGCGCGAGTTTGAAGGCTACCAGCTGCTTCAGCTCACCGACCTGCATATCACCAAAGTGTTCAACGCCGCATGGACCGCAGCCATGGTGAAAAAGGCCATGACGCTGGACGCGGACCTGATTCTGGTGACCGGCGATGTCATTGATGGCACCCTCGAGAATCGCCGAAATGACGTGGAACCGCTGCGAGGTTTACATGCGCCGGACGGCGTTTATGCCATCACCGGCAATCATGAATATTTCTTTGAGCAGCAGCGCTGGACCGATCATCTTGCGACGTTAGGACTGCAACCTTTGCTCAACAGCCATACCCTCATTAAACGCGGCGACGCGGAGCTAACGATCGCCGGTCTGCCCGATGTTTCAGCCTCCCGCAGAGAAGCCACTGGCCCTAACCTTGAGCTGGCGCTGGAAGGTGTTCCTGCTGATGCACCGGTAATCTTGATGGATCATCAACCACGCAATGCGCGCCAGAACGCAACGCACAAAGTCGATTTGCAGCTATCTGGTCACACCCACGGCGGACTGATCGTCGGTTTTGATCGGCTGTTTGCGAAACCCAACGCGGGCTTTGTCTCGGGGCTTTATGATGTGGATGGCATGCAACTCTATGTGAATAACGGCACTGCGCTATGGCCAGGCATGGCAATACGATTGGGGCGTCCCTCGGAACTGACGCGGATTACGTTGCAGCGGAAAGAGTGAAGTTTTGAGTCATATCTTCTAAAAAACTTTGAGAAGAATGTGCATAGCCTTGAGCCTATTATGTGAGGCTCATGGCTTGCATCAAACCAACACGCGCAAAAGCGTTCAATCATATGGATAATAAAAATTTCGTTGGAGCCATAACCATCGTCAAAATATGCTCAGTTAAGGCCGCACAAAGGTTCTGGCTTATTAGGATATTCATCCCCCAAAATTTCCTGCCTAGTTCTTTTGACGTTCCTATGTATGGCTAACTAGCCCAAAGCGGCTTTGCAGCACAGCATCAATTTCCTCTTCCGCCAGCTGCTGCTTTTCCACGCCATTCGCCGTTACCGTTTTCAACATATCTCCCAGCAGGATCATCCGTCCCTCCGGACAATGCTGCACAATGAGTCGTTTCTGCACAAAAATCGCATCAGGATGCGTCGAGTTGAGGTAATTCGCCGGGGCAAAATCAATCCACTCTTGCGGTGACAGATCAAAGCCGTACTGATTGCACCACTCCCCTTCTACCTTCGCCTGCAGCAGATACTCGCCATGCGCGTCACGGGTGAGTTTGAACGTGTCGAAATCCTGTTTAATTTCTGTATTGAGCTCATCTAAAGCTATTGGCGCACGAATGCCGTAGCTGCCAAAACCGAGATCGCACAGCCATTGACGCCCATCGACTTCCGCCACCAGCGCCATATGGGTTTTGGGACGTCGCACCGGGTAGAACATCGGTCTTGCTGCCACGAAACGGTAAGAAATACCTAACGCTTCCAGCGCCATGGCAAACAGCCCGTTGACCTCGTAACAGTAGCCGCCCCGTTGCTGGTGCAAAATCTTGTCGCTGATCTCTTCAGGCACCAACGAAACAACTTTTCCAGCCTGCACATCAAGATTCTCAAACGGTACGGTGAACAGTTGATGACGCATGATGGCGTGCAACGTGGCGGAATCGGCGGCCGCAGGGCCGGTGTAATTGATGCGGCGGAAAAAGCGGGAAAGGTCGAAGTTGTTGCTGTGCATAGTGCCTCCTTGTCTGGTTCATGTTTGACACTATAGATGGCGCCCGGCATCGTCTGTATAGTCAGATTCATCGAAAATCAGACTGTACAGATCGACATGTCCGTCCTGCCATTATCGTCCCCACATTACCGCCGCATTGCTGAGAGTCTGCGACATACCCTTGCTTCCGGTGCGCTGCAACCCGGCGATCGGATGATCTCCGCCCGAAAACTGGCTGAACGCGAACAGGTTAGTCTGCCAACCGCTCTGGAAGCGCTGCGTTGGCTGGAAGCGGAAGGATTGATTATTGCGCGTCCGCGCTCAGGCTACTTCGTCACTCCGCGAAACACCGAACGGCAAATACCGCCTGCGCTGTCGGGCCCTGTGCCCGTGACCCTGTCAGCCGTTGCGCGTTCACTGTTCAGCAGCGCGGAAAGCCGTTTGATACCGCTCGGCGCGGCGCTGCCCGATCCCCACTGGTTGCCAACGGAGACACTCCAGCGGGCGCTGCAATCGGCAGGTCGCCGTCTGGATGCGCATGGCCAAAGCTATAGCCTGCCACCGGGCCGGGCCGACCTGCGCAATAAGATAGCCACACGTGCCGCGCAATGGGGCGCACGCTTTAGCGCTGACGAACTTGTCATTACCGCTGGGGCGACCCAGGCGCTACGCCTGGCACTGCACGCCGTGTGTCAGCCTGGTGATGCCGTCGCGATTGAGCAGCCCGCCTACTTCGGTACGCTTCTGTTGCTAGAGAATTTGGGCCTGAAGGCACTGCAAATCCCCACCGATCCCACTGAAGGATTATTGCTGGCACCACTGGCTGACGCCATTAAACAGCATCAACTCGCTGCCGTGCTGGCTTCGCCTACCGTGCAAAATCCGCTTGGCGCCAGTATGCCGGTCGCGCGCAAGCAGGAGCTTGTGGCATTGCTCGAACGTGCAGGTATTCCGTTAATCGAGGACGATGTGTATGGCGATCTGGCTGGCTACGGGCAGCGACCTCCTGCCTGCAAGGCCTTTGATCAGAGCGGCAATGTGATTTATTGCAGTTCACTGTCTAAGACTCTGGCTCCAGGCTGGCGAATCGGCTGGATTGCCGCTGGGCGCTATCACACGCAGGTAATGCAGGCACGTATGGCGGGGGATTGGGCTGGCGTACCGCTGCTTGAAGCCGCCGCCAGCGACGTTCTGGCCAATGGTGACTACGATCGGCATCTGCGACGTTTGAAGGTTCGCGTTGCGGAAGGTGTGCGAGCCGTTATCGAACGGGTTGAAGCGAGTTTCCCGCCTGGCGCGCGCGTTACCGCACCGGAAGCCGGCTTTTTGCTGTGGGTTGAACTTCCGCATCCGATCAATGCGCTGGAAGTTCATCGTCGCGCGCTGGCGCTGGGCATTGGTGTTAGCCCTGGACCGCTGTTTTCACCGGGAGCGGAGTTACAGAACTTCCTGCGGTTAAATTGTGCCAACGAACCAACAGCTCATTTGCTCAATGCCGTGGACCAAATCGGCGCGATTTGTCATGAATTGCTGGCCTGAGTTGTCGGTGGCATATCAGAAAAAAATGCCGGGCCTATCAGGCCCGGCTGATATCAGAACTCGACGCGAGCCCCTAAGTTATAACGTCTACCTTCCAGCATCGCCGACTGGTTGTAGGACGTTTTATAAATCGGGTTTGTATCGAACAGATTATAAATACCCGCCATCAGCGTAATATTTTTATTCAGATGATAGCGCGCACCCAGATCAACCAATGCATAAGCTTCGGTAGAGCTGGACTTGCCAATGTCCGGAGAGTTACTGCGCCAGCTTGTCTGCGTCCACAACTCCAGCTCGCTCATCGCCATCCAGTTCACCGAGAGATTGGCCATGCTGGTCGGGAAGTCACTCAACGCATATCCCTTGTACTCTCCGCTTTTCTGCTCACTGTGGGTGTAGGTGTAATTGGCGTTCACCTTCAGGTTTGATGTGGCCTGCCAGTCACCGTTCAGCTCTAACCCATAGATTTCAGCGTAGCTGACGTTGAAATATTGCGAGACGCTCTCGGCAACATAGCCATTGTAAACGCATTGCTGCGTGGCCGACTGGGTACAGATGGTGTAATCGCTGATCTTATCTTTGAATTTTGTGTGGAAAATGGTGGCATCCAGCGCCAGTGCATCCTGCTGCCAGTAAAGCCCCAACTCGGTATTGATACTCTTTTCCGGTTTGAGTTCATCGTTGCCGATGCCAATGTAAGAGTATGGATAGGCGCCATATACGCTGGTAAAGCCCGCATTATTTTCCCGCAAATCCGGCTTCTTATAACCCGCTGAAACGCCCCCTTTAAGCGACCAGTTTTCATTCAGCGTCCAGTTGCCATAGAGTTTAGGCGTGACGTGGTAACCGAAGTAACTGTCATGATCCAGACGAGCAGAGGTTGTTAGTGTAAAGTCCGGGACCATCATCCAGGCATCTTCCGCAAATAATGCCCAGCCATTACGGGATATTTTGCTGACCGGGGTGACGCCGGGCGCCACCTTATCCTCGACATCAAAGGTGTCATTCAGCTCATTACGGGTGAAGTTCGCTCCCAGCGTGAGTTTGTGATCGCCCAGGGAGAAGGTATTCGCGCTGTTCGCTTCAAAATTACGTTGCTCAATGAACTGAGGTGACATCTCAGGAACACGGTACTCCGTGCGAGCCTTTTCATAACTGATGAAGTTTTTCGCCTCGATCATGTCGTTGGCATACCAGGCATGCTGCGAGAGCGAAGCTGCATCGCGATCAAAGCCCCAGTACCATGGACTGGCTGCTCTGTGGGTTTTTTCCTGATGCCCGCGAGAGGCACTCAGATCCCAGAGTTGGGTGTCGGTCGGAGACATGGAAACCGTGGCATCAAGATTCCCAGACTGATGCTTTACGAAGCGTTCATCGCTTTGGCTGTCATCATCACGGCGATCAAGATAATCAGCACCCACACTCACACCCAGTTTGCCCGGAATAATCGGCCCCATAACAAACGCATTGGTCTGATTGGTATTACCGTACTCACTTTTTTCCTGCAGGAAGTAATTATCTTCCAGTACCCCTGTCCATTTATCGAGGTTATAGGCTTTTTTAGTAATGACGTTGACGACACCACCAATCGAGTCGGAGCCATAAAGTGAGGACATCGGTCCGCGAATCACCTCAATACGCTCAATCGCCGCCAGCGGTGGCATAAAAGCCGCTTCGGTTCCGATGTGATGGCCGTAAGGACGTGACTCACGGGTTGCCTGCTTAATCCCGTTAACCATGTAAGAGGTATAGGTCGAGTCCATGCCGCGCATCTGAATATCACCGGTTGCCAGGCTGCCATGTCCATTTCCGACCAGTACACCCGGGATTTCGCGTAGCGCTTCGGTGACATTCTGATTAGATCGGGTGTTTAACTCCTTCTCACCGACCACTGAAATACTCGCTGGTGCGTCCCGTCGTTCCTGACTGAAGCCAGAAGCGGTCACGACAAGATCGTTCTCATTATTCGAGGTGTTGTCCTGGGCATAGCCGACAACGGGCAGAGGGCTCAGGGCGAGCGCAATCGCCACGGCCAGGCGTGTTTGGTTTTTCACAGCAAAATCCCTTTTAAAATTGGTTTAAATCGATCTTAAGGACGTAATCGTCTTTATTGGTTTTTTCGTCCTGCTTCACGCTGACGTAAAGCGTGCTGGCATCGGGTGTCAACACCAGGCTGTTGGGCATGCCAGAAGTGTCAATGGTGTGCTTCACGCGATAATTGCCGGCGTCAATGATGCTGATTTGACGCGCGTTGCGATGGGTGACATAGATTGCACTGCGGGCGGCGTTGTAGATAACCGCAATAGAGTTGGGTGTGGGAATACGGTGCAGGAGCTTGCCGGAATCCAGCTTAACCACCAGCACGTCACGCGTATTGGTGTCCGCAATATAGCCAAGCCCCTCACGTGTATTGAGGGCGATATTCAGGAAGTAATGATTGGTTTCTGCAGGGTCGACTTTCACCGTGGAAATGAGACTGGAGGATACGCCATCCAATGTCATGATCTCGCCTTTTCCGGTCACGGCATAAACTTTATTACCCGCTTCATCGACTGCCAAGCCAACCGGCTCCATGTTATCGAGCGTTTTAATGAGCTGCTGCTTCTGAGTATCGACAACCCAAAGCAACCCTTTACTTTTTCCACCGATACCGGATACATACAGGCGATGGTGTTTTTTATCCAGAACGACTTCGCGCACATGGGCTTTTTTTTCCGCAACGGCATCATCGCTTAACTGCAGCGTGCGGACTTCTTTTCCGCTACGACTATCCAGCAGGGTGACGGAACCATCCAGCGCGTTACCGAGATACAGGATATGGCTCTCTTCATCGAGTGCCACGGAAAAACCACGACGATTTGTGGGGATTTTCTTATCAATCCGCAGCGTATCGGCAGCCAGTTCAAACACCATCCCCGCCCTTTTATCCTCGTCAAACGAGGGCGATGAAGCGGCGAGGAGTGCATTACGCTCCTTCACATAGGCCATTTCATAAACACCACGGCCTAAAGGCTTCGTCTTAAAATCCATTTCATTCATAGTGTTAGCCATCCCGGAGGAAGATAACAACAGTTGCGAGACTGCGAGGGAGAGTAGAGTACGCTTTGTAATTTTTTTGATAAGCATGAGATATATATTTACAGTTAATTACACGAAACGGAATGATAATCACTATCAGTATCGTTATCAATAAAGAATATTGACCGATCGCTGAATCTGTTTAACTGCGGCTGTCTGGCAACGGAACACGGCACGGAAGGCATGGCTAGCGTATGGTTAAGGTCTGTTTCAAGCACCTGGGATAGAAAAATGATGGACGAGGGTTGTATGCCGGAAACTGTTTAGTACCAAAATTTAATGAAAATTCTGGCTTTGAAATAACAAGGAAGACGCTATGTTGCGCCGATTTTTTAATTACTACCTTCCCTACAAACGTCTATTTTTGTTGGACTTTGGTTGCGCCATTCTCGCCGGGTTGCTGGAACTTTCCTTTCCCATGGCAGTCCGGATGTTTATTGATAAATTACTCCCTGCGCAAAACTGGGAGCTCATCCTTCTTGCCTCGTTGGCATTATTAGCCATCTATCTGATTAACACTGGCCTTATGGCCATCGTGAATTACTGGGGGCATGCATTAGGCGTTGGTATTGAAACGGATATGCGCCGGGAAGCTTTTGAACACCTGCAAACCCTTTCGCTGCGATATTACGATAATACGAAAACCGGTCATATCATCACGCATGTGACCAAGGACCTTGAAGAAGTCGGCGAGATAGCCCATCACGGTCCGGAAGATCTGTTTCTTGCCGTGATGACGTTTATCGGCGCATTTATTCTGATGGCCAATGTGCATCTTAATCTGGCATTGATCACGCTGGTTCTTGTGCCCGGCATGGTCTGGCTGGTCAGTCGTTACGGCCGGCAAATGACGCAAACATGGCAAAATCTTTTTCATCAGGTGGGAAATTTTAATACCCGCATTGAGGAAAGCATCGGGGGGATTCGCGTCGTCAAAGCTTTTGCCAACGAACAGCAGGAAACCCGACTGTTTGCCAAAGACAACGCGCTCTACAAAAAGACCAAACTGCGCGCTTACCGGATTATGACCACCAGCATGACCTTAAGCTACCTCTCAACGCGCTTAACCCAGTTGGTCATTATGGTGGCTGGAACGGCTTATGTGCTGCGAGGCGAACTGAGCTATGGCGGTTTTGTCGGCTTTCTTTTGCTCACCGAGGTCTTCTTCCGCCCGGTCGAAAAAATCTCTGCGGTCCTGGAGAGCTATCCAAAAGGGATCGCGGGATTTCGCCGTTTCACCAATCTGATCGATACCCTGCCTGATATTGTTGATCGACCCGATGCCCAGGCCGTTACGGCCCTCAAGGGATACATCATTTTTGATCATGTCACTTTCGGTTATAGCGACACACCAGTACTGAAAGACATCACGCTGACGATCAAACCCGGGGAGACCGTGGCATTCGTAGGGCCAAGTGGAGCAGGCAAAACAACACTTTGTGCACTTATCCCACGGTTTTACGATGTTCAGGATGGCGCCATTCGTATTGATGGGATTGATGTGCGTGATTACCAGCAACGCGCATTGAGGAATCAAATAGGCATCGTGCAACAGGATGTCTTTCTGTTTGGCGGCACCATTCGCGAAAATATTGCCTATGGCAGACTGGACGCCATTGAAAGTGAAATCTGGCAAGCTGCGAAGCGTGCCCATCTCGATAGTCTGATACAAAGCCTGCCTGACGGATTAGATACCGTCGTGGGTGAACGTGGGGTGAAACTCTCTGGAGGTCAAAAACAGCGTCTGTCGATTGCCCGCGTCTTCCTGCGTAATCCCCCTATTTTAATCCTTGATGAGGCCACCTCGGCGCTGGACACGGCTACCGAGCAATCCATTCAGCAATCACTGAATGAGCTTTCGCAAGGCCGCACTTCACTGATCATCGCTCACCGTCTATCGACCATTCAACATGCTGACCGCATCGTGGTGGTAGGTGATCAGCAAATTCTTGAAGAAGGGAGTCATGACGTTTTAATGGCTAAGCAGGGTGTTTACGCCACTCTTTATCAGGCACATTTGTCTGGGAAATCCTTGTCTGCTGAGACTTGAATCTTATAGTGGCGGCTCTCTACATCTTCAGGAGTACTAATGGCGCGGAGTAATAAAGTCGTCAGCAATATTACTCCATCGAAAAGCTTAATTGCCGCGATAGGTCGAGTAGCCAAACTGGCTAAGCAGCAGCGGAATATGGTAGTGCTGGTCGGCTTTATCCAGGGTGAACATCACAGGGATTTCCGGGAAGAAGGTTGGCTCACCGCTTTTTTTGTAATAGTCGCCGGTTTTGAAAACGACACGATAAACACCCGTTTGAGCTACTTGACCCGCCGGATAAAGTCCTGGAATACGCCCCTGCGCGTTGGTGGTTCCCTCGGCCAGTTTTACCCACTTATCTCCTTGTTTTCGATCCAACTCGACCTCAATGCCTGCTGTCGGTATGCCAGTTTGCAAATTCAATACATGTACACTCAGCGGATTTTTCATTTCTGCGGCAAAGGCGGTGGCGCTGAACAGACCCAGCGCGCTGACTAATAAATAATGCTTCAATTTTATCTCATCTTCCTTTAAGTCAATTGATGTCAGGAGGATAAATTCAAAAAGATGAAAATGGTCTCATCCGCATGAAATATCTGAAATTTCCTAGATCTAATTGCAGAAAATTGGCTCAATCTGGCTACGCAGCGTTTCACCACATCCCCAGCCGTCAGCGTTTGTCCGTTATGGAATTTTGCGCTAAGCGTTGTCCGCAATCCCAATGGCGTCCAATACCACCACATGCTGATGTGGCCGTAGTTCAGCAATACGCCTGGCGAAGGCCAGTCCGGCGTAACCTGCACCTATTACTAACCAGTCAGCAGTGATTTTTTGATTGAGTGAGGGAAAGCCACGAATGGAAGGGATTATTGATGACCAGCCATTAATATTTTGGTCAAAAGGAAGGTTTTTTATTTTCATTATTTTTAAGGTGAATTTATTTTAAATTCACCGCGTTATTAACAAATTAAGAGTCGAAATCCTATATGCGCAGACCTGTCAGCGTCTAATGCTAAAATATGCATAACTCATGCAATCATTCTCTTTTCACCAGACTGACCAACGAGTGACCCGGCTTGAATTAACGCACACCTTAACGGGAGGTTTGATTGTGAAATTATCAAAAATAGTGCTGGCTCTGTAAGGAGTTTTACCTGTGTAATCAGCGTAGGTTAATCGTTACGGTGGAAAACGGATGAGTGACAAAGGGAAAAGCTGGGTCAAAGCAGAAGATGTTGCACGGCTGGCGGGGGTTTCCCGTTCTGCGGTATCAAGAACCTTTACGCCCGGCGCATCCGTTGCCGAAAAAACCCGGGCTAAGGTGATGCGTGCCGCCGAGCAGTTGGGCTACCAGGTCAATATCATTGCCCGCACCATGAACACCGGCAGCAGCAACTTTATCGGCATCGTCACCGCCGGATTCGACAACCCATTCCGCAGCAAACTTCTCGCTCCCCTGGTCCACCAGCTGGCCCTGCACGGCTTCATGCCGCTGTTGATGAATGCCGACGACCCGGAACAGCTGGCGCCTTCACTGCGACAGCTGCTCAGCTATCACGTCGCGGGCGTCATCATCACCTCCGGGGCTCCGCCGCTGTCGCTTGCCGAAGAGTATCTGGCGCGCAAAATCCCCGTCACGCTGATTAACCGCCACGCAGATCTCCCGGGCTGCGACCGCGTGACCAGTGACAACGCGCAGGGCATGCAGCTGATGGCCGACTACTGCCGCCAGCAGGGCTGGCAGAATATTGGCTTTATCGGCGGACACAGCACCAATTTCAGCACAGAACAACGCCACGAGGCGCTGCTGGCCTGTGCGCCGGACCTCACCGTTAACGCCCGTTTCATTGCCGGCGGTGGCTATGCGGCGGGCCGGTCGGCGGCACAGGAGCTCGGCGGATGTCAGGTGCTGCTGTGCGCCACGGACATGCTGGCACTGGGCGCGATGGACGGCCTGCGGGCGCTGAACAGCAGCGGCCCTCTTCCTGCGGTCATCGGTTTTGATGACATTCCGCAGGCCAGCTGGGATCCCTACCACCTTACCACCGTACAGCAGGATACGGACGCCCTGGCGCAGCAGGCGGTCGACCTGCTGGTCACCCGTATTGAACAGTTTGATCTCCCGTCCCGCCAGCGCGCCGTAGCGGTGAAATTAATCGTTCGTCAAAGCGCATAATGGAAAATTAATTTTATGCGGGTTTGCTCACAGATTAATCTTCGCAATCCAGCCAGACTCCTTTCTGCCCTGCGGGGCTAATTTTTTGCCACAAAATGCACACGTGTGCATTACCGAGGAGAAGTTATGGCTACCCATGAAGTTGATTCGCTTTTGGCGCGTTATCGTTTCGCCTGCAGTCTTGCGGAGTCCGGGGGAAAGCTGGCCTATGAGTTTTATCAGCAGCGCGACAGCCTGCTCACCGAGCACAAGGGGGATGACCTGCAGGACGTGGTCAGCCGCGCAGACTGCGAGGTGGAGGCTTACGTTAAATCGCGCATTGCAGAAGCCTTCCCGGAAGATGGATTTCTTGGTGAAGAGAGCGGCACCGTGGATGCGCAGCAGCGAGTGCTGTGGGTTGTCGATCCGATTGACGGCACCAGCTGCTTTCTCAATGGTCTGCACACCTGGTGCCTGTCACTCGCCATCGTGGTGGACGGTGAACCGGTGATTGGTGTGGTCTACGACCCTAATCACCACGAACTCTTTCATGCTCTGAAGGGACAGGGCGCATGGCTCAATGACCGGCGTATCACACCGCATGCGGCGGACAGCGTGGCAGGCGGCGTGATGGGTGTCGGTACCTCGCATCGCGTGTCCTCCGCGGATTTCCTGCCGTTTCTGGATGAGCTGCTGCAGCACGGCGGCATGTTCGTCCGCAACGGTTCGGGCGCCCTGATGAGTGCCTGGGCCGCCGCAGGGCGATTGATTGGTTATTACGAACCGCATATGAATCCGTGGGACGGCCTGCCTGGCATCGTACTGATGCGCGAGGCTGGCGGCTCCACGAATGACTACCTGGCTGACGATGGCATCGCGCGCGGCAACCCGGTACTACTGGCAAGTGAAACGCTTTACCCACAATTAAAACAATGGGTTAAACAACCCTTACGCTAACCTGCACGGGCAGGGCTTCTGATTCTGTACTCTACATAAAATGGAACCGGCCGTCAGGGATGATACACAGCAATCAGCAACGCCTCCGCCTTTCGGAGACAACAAGATGTCTGGATTACTCAGCTATTTCCGCGCCAGTCCGGAGAAACACGCTGGCGCCTTTAATGAACAGCGCTTCCGCTTCGTGCGGTGGCAGACGTTTCTGGCGATGACGCTCGCTTACGTGACGTTCTACGTGTGCCGGCTTTCGTTTACCGTGGCAAAAAGCGCCCTTGTGGATCTTGGTATTTCGCCTTCCGAGCTGGGCATGATCGGCTCGGCGCTGTTTTTCAGCTATGCGATCGGCAAGCTGGTGAACGGATTTATTGCCGACCACGCTAACGTGGTGCGCTTTATGAGCCTGGGCCTGCTGCTCAGCGCAGGCATGAACCTGATGATGGGCATGACCACCAACGCCATGCTGCTGGCCATCTTCTGGGGCATCAACGGCTGGGCGCAGTCGATGGGCGTAGGTCCCTGTGCGGTATCGCTCGCGCGCTGGTACGGCACGAAAGAGCGCGGCACCTTTTATTCGATCTGGTCGACCGCGCATAACATCGGTGAGGCCATGACTTATATGGTGATCGCCGCGGTGATTGCCGGATACGGCTGGCACATGGGCTATCTCTCCACTGCCGCGCTGGGCGCAGCAGGCGTGGTGATCATGCTGCTGTTTATGCGTGACTCGCCGCAGAGTAGTGGTTTCCCGTCCATTCATGAAATCAGCAACGAGCCCCTGGAAGAACACGAGGCGAAGAGCTCCATCCTGAAAAACCAGCTGTTTGCGCTGCGCAACCCGGCACTGTGGACGCTGGCGCTGGCCTCCGCCTTTATGTACATCGATCGCTACGGCGTGAACTCCTGGGGCATTTTCTTCCTGCAGCAGGGCAAGGGCTACACCACCGTGGAGGCCTCGGCCATCATCGGCGTGAATGCCATCGCGGGCATTGTCGGCACCATCCTGGCGGGCGTACTATCGGACCGTTTCTTTGCAAAAAACCGCAGCATCATGGCCGGTTTCATCAGCCTGATTAACACCGGTGGCTTTGCGCTGATGCTGTGGTCACCGCACAGTTACTACACCGACATCATCTCCATGGTCATTTTTGGTGCCACCATCGGTGCGCTGACCTGCTTCCTGGGCGGCCTGCTGGCCGTGGACATTTCATCCCGTAAAGCGGCGGGCGCGGCACTGGGTACCATCGGCATCGTCAGCTACGCTGGCGCCGGGTTTGGTGAGTTTCTCACCGGTATCATCATCGACAGAACATCGGTGATTGAGAACGGCAAAAAAATCTACGATTTTCACACGTTGTCCCTGTTCTGGGTGGCAGCCGGTCTCGTTTCCGCGCTGTTGTGCTTTATCACCGCCGTAATGGTGGCGAGACGCAACGCCAGCGAACACCGCACCCTTTCTACCTCTTAATCAGTTCAGTAAGGAAGACATTATGATGCCACGCAGACATCAGGCCGCCGCACGCCTGTTTATCGCCGGTACACTATGGTTATGCGCGTCTCAGGCGCATGCGGAAGCACAGTATCAGCTGGAGAAAGTCGTCGAGCTTAGTCGTCACGGCATTCGCCCGCCCACGCCGGGCAACCGTAAGGATATTGAAGCGGCCACACATCGTGCCTGGACAACCTGGACCACGCACGACGGTGAACTCACCGGTCACGGCTATGCCGCTGTGGCTAAGAAGGGCCGCTGGGAAGGCGAGCATTACCGCGAACTGGGCCTGCTAACAGCGGGCTGCCCGCAACCGCAGGATGTATACGTGCGGGCCAGCCCACTTCAGCGCACCCGCGCCACGGCACAGGCGCTGGTTGACGGGGCCTTTCCCGGTTGCGGCGTATCGGTCCATCGGGTAGAGGGTGAGGACGATCCGCTGTTTCAGACGGAAGCGTTTCCCGCGACGAACACCGATCCGGCAAAACAGCTCGCTGCTGTTAAAGCCGCTGCTGGCGATTTAGCTAAACGTCAGCAAGCGTTGCAGCCTGCGGTACAAGCGCTGAAAAAGGCCGTATGCAGCCCGGATGCCGACTGCTCCTTCTTCGATAAGCCATGGCAAATTAAGCAGGGCAAAAGCGGCAAAGCGTCCATCGACGGCCTGAGCGTGCTGGCAAACATGGTCGAAACTCTGCGTCTTGGATGGAATGAAAACCTGCCACTGGGCCAGCTAGCGTGGGGTAACATCACCTCATCCACGCAGATCACGGCGGTGCTGCCGCTGCTCACTGCGAATTACGATCTGGGCAACGATGTGATGTATACCGCGCAAAAACGCGGGTCGATCCTGCTCAACACTATGCTGCAGGGCGTCGGACAGGGTGTTTCCGGGACGACAGACAGGCTGCCGGACACCCGCTGGCTGCTGCTGGTTGCGCACGATACCAACATCGCCATGGTGCGCACCCTGATGAACTTCACCTGGACGCTGTCAGGCTACACGCGTGGCAACATTCCGCCGGGCAGCAGCCTTGTGTTTGAGCGCTGGCGCGATAGGAAAAGCGGCGAACGGTTCCTGCACGTCTATTTCCAGGGGCAGAGTCTTGATGATCTGCGACGCCTGCAGACGGTCGATAAGGAACATCCGTTACTGCGGGAAGAGTGGCGCCAGTCCGACTGCCGGATCACCGAAGTGGGCACGTTGTGTCCAATGAAGACGGCCCTGAAGGCCCTCGGCCGGAATCTGGATCCTGCTTCCATCACGCCGGTGAGTTATTAGTAGGTGATTAACTGAATACGGTCAGGCAGATATCTGTCTGACCGTATTCACCGGGACGCATGTCAGATCTGAAATCTTCAGATAAAGCATGCAAACCTCATCAGCTGGCCACCGTTCCGCTATCTTCTTCATATGGACAATCTTAAGGGAAAAGAGGTGCATGATACTGAAATTAACGGATGCGGAATTGGTCGCACTGGTAGGCAGGCGTTTCGTATCAGCTGAAAACAATGCCGGCGCAAGCTTTACAACAATTTTGGAGATCAGAATTGAGAATGGCCGACAGCTGGTTGTCCACGAGCTTTACGGCAGGCAATATAAAACCCCTCTCTCGGTATTTATGCTGAGATTTCCCTATGCGCTGACCTGAAGTCAGCTCACCTTTGTACCGGAATTCAGTATCACGTTAAGAAGTCCGAACATGTCGTAAATCCCACTTCGTCCACTTTTGTCACTAGTGATATCTATCAACAAAATTTTTAATATGATCTTTTAGCCGTTTTGTATCGCAGTGTATCTTTCTGCCGAACGCATACAGCACGTTGCACAACCCACCGTTCTGAACATATCCCACGTACATTGCCGTGTTTTTCTATACGCACTCAACAACTGCGTAGAGATAACCCGATGTTAACCCGACTCCTGATTTCATCTTTCCTGATGGCCGCTTCGGCGACCTGTGCCTGGGCCGAAAAACTCAACGACCTCGGCGCCGCAGATGTGCTGGGCGCTGCCGCCGTGGCACCACTCGATACTCCTCAGCCTCCGGCGAAATTGATCGTGGACGCGCCGTTAGCGGGCCCGCTGCGCAAAGGCGCGGTGTTCATCCAATATCGCGCTGAAAACCTGCGCATCGAGCCGGTTTTCGGTCCCGATGCGCTTAAGGTGACACCACGCATCGGCCATATCCACGTGATCGTTGATAGCAACCCGTGGCACTGGGCGGATACCAGCGGTGAACCGATCATTTTGGTTGGACTGCCCGCCGGGCCACACAAGGTGACGATTATTCTCGCCGATCCCACGCATAAACCTATCGATAGCAAAACCCTTCACTTCATCGTGCCTGCGCCAGCTGCACATCATTAATTATTTGAGGAAAACATCATGAAGAAGATCGTCCGTCAATCACTGCTGGCTGCACTGGTGTTAACCGCAACGACCTCTGCCTTTGCCGCCACCTCAACGGAAACGGATTACGTTGCCGCTTTTAATACTATTCATCAGGTGAAAGCAGGCGTGCTGAACGTCGGTTATGTCGATATCGGTCCACGCGATGGGCAGGCCGTGATTCTGCTGCATGGCTGGCCGTATGACATCCAAAGCTATGCCAGCGTCGCGCCACAACTGGCGGCTAAGGGTTATCGCGTCATCGTGCCTTATCTGCGCGGATACGGCACTACGCATTTCCTCTCCGATAAAACCCCGCGCAACGGCCAGCCTTCGGCACTGGCTGCCGACACGGTGGCATTGATGGATGCGCTGGGCATCAAACAGGCGGTGTTTGGCGGCTTCGACTGGGGCGCACGCACGGCGGATATTGTGGCGGCACTCTGGCCTGAACGCGTGAAAGCATTAGTCTCGGTGAGCGGTTATCTGATCAGCAGCCAGGAGGTTGGCAGAAAAGCTTTACCGCCGCAGGCGGAATTGCAGTGGTGGTATCAGTTCTATTTCGCGACTGAACGCGGCGCGCAAGGCTATGCGAAAAACACCCATGATTTTGCCAAACTGATTTGGCAACAAGCCTCGCCGGGCTGGAAATTCAGTGATGCCACCTTCAACGTGAGCGCTAAAGCACTGGATAATCCCGATCAGGTAGCGGTGACCCTCAGCAACTACCGCTGGCGCCTTGGCCTGGAAAAAGGCGAGCAAAAGTATGATGCTTATGAGAAAAAGTTAGCCACCTTGCCGGTGATTAGCGTGCCAACGATTACCATTGAAGGAGACAACAACGGTGCGCCACATCCGGCACCGCAGGCGTATCGCGCCAAATTCAGCGGCAAATATGAGCATCGGACGTTCACCGGCAACATCGGACATAATCCACCAGCGGAAGATCCGCAGGACTTTGTCAAAGCGGTGATTGATGCCGCTGCGCTGTAACGATGATTTTTCAGGGCCGGTATCCATGATGCCGGTCTTTTTTGCGTAGGTTGAAAACAGGAGGTTGTTTTGGAGCACATTGATCACATCCTGGTTGTCGATGATGACCGGGATATCCGTGAACTGATTACCGATTACCTCATCAAGTCCGGCTATCGTGCGACGGGCGCTGCCAATGGACGGGAGATGCGCGCGATGTTATCGGCGAATGCTATCGACCTGGTGGTGCTCGATATCATGATGCCAGGCGATGATGGCCTGACACTGTGCCGTCAGCTGCGCAGCGATCCCCAACGAAACTTGCCGATTCTGATGCTCACCGCGCGCAGCGAGGATACCGACCGTATTCTTGGCCTGGAGATGGGTGCGGATGATTATCTGATCAAACCCTTTGTCGCCCGCGAGCTGCTGGCGCGCATCAAAGCCATTCTGCGTCGCACCCGCGCCTTGCCGCCCAATCTGCAAATCACCGAGGTCGGTCGCGTTATCGCTTTTGGCGACTGGCAATTAGATACCTCTGCGCGACATCTCATCGATCAAGAAGGCGTGATTGTGGCATTGAGTGGGGCTGAATATCGCCTGCTGCGCGTGTTTCTTGATCATCCACAGCGTGTATTAAACCGCGACCAACTATTGAATCTGACACAGGGCCGCGATGCCGAGCTGTTCGAACGATCCATTGACCTGCTGGTCAGCCGCTTACGCCAGCGCCTGCGTGATGATGCGCGTGAGCCCGCCTACCTCAAAACAGTGCGCAGCGAAGGTTATGTGCTGGCTGCACCGGTGATCATCAAAGAGGCGCATGAATGAAGCTGTGGCCGCGATCGTTGCTGGCGCGCCTGCTGATTATCGTGCTGGGTGGTTTGTTGCTGGCGAATGCCACCACCTTAGTCAGCTTGATGATCGAGCGTATGAGCAGTGCCAAAACGGTAATGCTCGGCAATCTTGAATATGATGTGGCAACCAGCGTCGCCATTCTCGACCGTCTGCCTGCGGCGGAGCGACCGGCTTGGCTGGCAAAACTGGAGCGCGGTAATTATCGCTATGAATTATCAGAGGGTTTACCAGGTCCCTATCCCAGCAGCTGGCGTGCGCGTGATGCGGTCCGTTCCCTGCAGGAGAGTCTCGGCGGACGTTATCAGATGAGCATTCACGCCATTCCCGGCCCGCGAGAGCATATTCAGGTGCATCTGACACTCCACGATGGCGCGCCGCTGACGCTGGATCTCTGGCCGCGCATGCCCGCCATCGCGCGCTGGCTGCCAGTGGTATTAATCGGCCAACTGTTGCTGTTGCTGTGTTGTGCCTGGCTGGCGGTGCGTCAGGTGGTGCGGCCCTTTATGCGATTCACCCAAGCCGTCGAAGGGCTGAAACCCGCGTCAAACAGCGCGCAACTGATGCCAGAGAGTGGTCCGGAAGAAGTGCAACAGGCGGCGCGTGCGTTCAATGCGATGCAGACGCGCATTCAGGATCATCTCAAAGAGCGAGCCCAGATTCTGGCAGCAATCTCTCACGATCTGCAAACGCCGATTACCCGTATGAAGCTGCGCGTGGAGATGTCGGAACAGCCGGAATTGCGCGATAAATTACTCGGCGATCTCGATAACATGAGCCGCTTAGTGCGGGAAGGCATTGCCTATGCGCGCTCATCGGAAGTACTGGAGGAAGCGCGGCAGATCGTCAGTCTGAATGCGTTTCTCGACAGTATTGCCTGCGACTATCAGGACATCGGCAAAGCGGTCAGTTTCACGCCCTGTCACGGCAGAGATAATTTTGCCGTCAGGCCTCAGGCGCTGCACCGCATCATGACCAACCTGATTGATAACGCGCTGAAGTTTGGTAGCGAGGCTCGCATTGTACTGAGCGCACCGCAAGGGGATCGGGTAGAGATTCACGCACTGGATAACGGACCGGGTATTCCTGAAGCGGAACTGCAGGCAGTGCTGGAACCTTTCTATCGCGTTGAGAGTTCTCGCAATCGTCACACCGGCGGCACTGGATTGGGTTTGGCGATTGCCACGCAGCTGGTGGGTCAGATGTCCGGCACGCTGCATCTATCCAATCGACCTGAAGGCGGGCTCGACGCACACATCACTCTGCAACAAACCGATTTGTAGCCTTTTGTATCTGCGCCGCCCGTACACATACAGGCTGACAATACGGGCGGTATCCGACACTTCGTGAACACATCAGCCTGGTTAAATGAGCGCACTGCTCAAGCACGCAGCCTTTTAACCACTGTCACGAGGTTCCTATGAAAGCATTGTCTCAACTCTTCGCCACCACCCTGCTGGCACTTTCTGTTACCCCCTTCGCGCAGGCTGAAAGTCTGCACTCGGTTGTGCTGGTCCACGATGCATTCGCTGATATGGTGAAAAAAATCCATGCGCACGTGAGTGAAGTCACGGCAAGCCATGTGTCGATGTTGAGCCAGCCGGATAGCGTGGTGCGTGTAATCACCGCTGCGGTTAACGCCCATTAAGGAGGCCGTATGTCTTTCATTATTGCTTTCTTTGCAGGCATGTTGACGTTACTCAGCCCTTGTACCTTGCCTGTGATTCCGTTTGTGTTTGCCAGCGTGCGCGGTCAAAAAGGGCAGTTGCTGGCACTGTTGAGCGGTATGGTGGTGATGTTTACCGCCGTAGCGCTTCTGGTTTCGGTCACCAGCCACTGGGTCGCCAGTGTTACGGCCGCCGGGCGCTGGATAGCTCTGGCCTTTCTGGCGGTAACCGCACTGACCTTACTGTCACCGCGCATTGCTCAGCATGTTGCCCAACCCTTTGTGGCGTTGGGTAATCGCATCAATAATGCCAGCCAATGCCGTCGCGGTTTAACGGCAGCATTTTTGGCGGGGTTGGCTACCGGAATGCTGTGGTCACCCTGCGCCGGGCCAGTGTTGGGTGCGATTCTCAGCCTGGCCGTGGTGGGGAAGGATCCTGTCTCGGTTGGCCTTTTGCTGGCAGCCTATGGCAGCGGTGCGGCACTGATGCTGGCACTGCTTTACGTGGCAGGACGGGGATTAGTCACACGATTGCGGCCGGGTTTGGCATTCACTACACGTTTGCGCCAGGTGGCGGGGATATTCATGCTGGCAGCGGTCGCGCTGATCGCTAGCGGAACACAAGGTCAGTTGCAAAGTGGCCCTGCGTTTGCACAGCATCTGGAGCAGCGTCTCAGTGAGTGGACACCTCGACCTACAACGACACCTCGCCTCGAACCTGTCGTGATGCCAAAAACTCGCAGCGACCTGCCCTCACTGGATGGTGGTACGTCATGGCTGAACGGTTCACCGGTGACGCCTGAGACATTAAAAGGCAAAGTGGTGTTGGTGGATTTCTGGACCTACGACTGTATTAACTGCCAACACACCTTGCCGCACGTACGTGACTGGGCCAACAAGTATCAGTCTCACGGATTAGCGGTCATCGGGGTTCACACCCCGGAATATCCGTGGGAACGGGATGAGAAAGCGGTGAACCGCGCGATCAAACAGTGGCAACTGCCGTATACCGTGGTAGCGGACAATAACTACAGCATCTGGAATCGCTTTGGTAATCAATACTGGCCCGCACATTATATTTTCGATGCGCATGGTCAGGTGCGGTACACCGCCTTTGGTGAAGGTAATTATGCGGAGCAGGAACGCGTGATTCAGCAGTTGCTCAAAGAGGCGAGGACGTAAATGGAGGTCGCCATTGCTGGCGACCTTGCTTGTACCGTCGCGATGATTGCAGGATGCGCATTTCTGCGCATCCTGAACGGTTTAAGCAATCGTCACCGCGCGCGGTTCCAGAAAGGCATTGATACCCCATTGCCCCATTTCCCGACCGATTCCGGAATGGCCAAAGCCACCAAAAGGCGCGCGGGGTTCGTGCGCCAGCGTATTGATCATCACCCGGCCCGCCAGAATCTGCTCGCCCACGTCACGCGCATGCTGCTCATCTGCGCCGATTACCAGCGCGGACAGGCCATATTCCGTATCGTTAGCGATCGCAATTGCTTCCGATTCATCGCGATAGCTGATGAGGCTGAGCACCGGCCCAAAGATCTCTTCGCGGGCAATGCGCATCTGCGGGTTTACGTCGCTGAACAGCGTTGGCTTAATATACCAACCGTGAGTTAACCCATCCGGTCTTCCCGGTCCCCCGCTCAATAAGCGCGCCCCTTCCTCCTCGCCGAGCCCAATATAGTGTTGCACCCGTTGCCACTGCTTTTCATTGATCATCGGGCCGATGGTGGTGCTGGCATCGGCGGGATCGCCAGAGTGCTGTGCCTCAACTTCTGCCGCCAGTGCACGTTCGAACTCGTCTTTGCGGGCTTCAGGCACCAGAATACGCGTACCGGCAATACAGGCTTGTCCGCTATTGATAAATCCGGCCTGAACGGCAAGTTTTGCTGCGGTGGAGGCATCGGCATCCGGCAGGATCAGCGTCGGTGATTTACCGCCCAACTCAAGCGTGACGCGTTTGAACGTGTCGGCGGCCGTGCGCAAAATGGCTTTGCCTGTGGCGGTTGAACCGGTGAAGGAAATTTTTGCCACCTTTTCACTGCGGCTGATAGCATCGCCTACCTCAGCGCCACGCCCGGTGACGATGTTGAACAGGCCGTCAGGCAATCCGGCGCGGTGCAACGCCTGGGTGATCACCTCGGTCTGAATCAGGCTATATTCACTGGGCTTAATCACTGCCGTGCACCCCGCTGCCAGAGCAGTCGCCAGCTTATGGCAGATAAAGCCCGCGTTGCTGTTCCAGGGGGTAATGAGTCCGGCGACACCGAGCGGCAGCATCTGGACACGGGCGCGCCCGGCTTGCTGTATAAATGGATATTGCTTCAGTTCTTCGATGACCTGGAGAATGACGTCCGCCGGATAACTTGCCATCCACTGCGAACGTGAAGTCGGTGCGCCATACTCCTCGAGGATGGCGGTATGCAGATCCGTTTCACAGCTTTTTACGGCGTCATACATCTGCTCCAGCAGCGTGATACGCTCCGTCACCGAAGTGCGGGAAAAAGCGGGAAACGCTGCATGAGCAGCAGCAATAGCGCGTTCGGCATCCTGTTCATTTGCCAGACGCGCTTTGCCCATAACGCTGCCGTCGGCAGGCTTGATGATGTCCAGCCACTCGTTGCCGGCAGGGGTAACAAAACGGCCATTAATGTAGATGTGTTCGATAACATGCATGACGCTGCTCCTGAGATGAATTGGCAGGAAAATTATCATGTCCTGTGCGCGAGAATAATCCGCGAAACCCTGCAAGGGGTATTACGTTTAACGGAATAATCAATGAGCCGAACGGGTATTACTGAACTGGAAATCATGCTGGCTGTCGCGCGGCGTGGCACCTTTAAAGCCGCTGCCAGCGAGCTGGAAATGTCCCCTTCTGCAGTCACCAATGCTGTAGCCGCGCTGGAGAAACGTTTGGACGTGCGTCTGTTCAATCGCACCACGCGTAGCGTGGCCCTAACGGATGCGGGGCGCCGTTTTATGCAGAAGATCGCGCCAGCGCTGGAAATTATTCGTAGCGCATCGGAAGAGGTGAGCAGCGAGCCTCACGATCCAGCCGGTATTCTGCGTCTTAATGTGCCCCCAGAGAGTTGCTCACTCTGGTACGAGTCGGTGCTTATCCCCTTTTTACAGCGCTATCCGCGCATTCGTGTCGATATCTGCAGCCAGAGAGAGCGGGTGGATATTGTGGCCGAGGGATTTGATGCCGGGATTCGTCTGGCGGAAGACATTCCCGCCGATATGATTGCGGTCAAGCTGACGCCAGATTTGCGCATGATTGTGGTCGCTGCGCCGGATTATCTTGATCGTGCCCAGGCCCCCACGCAGCCAGAGCAACTCAGCGAACACGCAACCTTGTGTATGCGCATGTCCGACGGCAGTCTTTATCGCTGGGAATTGAGCCATCAGCAGCAATCCTACAAATTGCAGGGTGAACCCCGTTTTGCCGCGAGCGATTTAGCGTCAATGCACAAAGCGGCGATTGCTGGATTAGGGATTGCCTGTTTGTCGGAACGACATATTGCGGCGGATGTGCAGGCTGGAAGGCTGGTGCGATTGCTGCCGGACTGGCATGTCAATCTGGGGGCGCTCTGTCTCTATTATCCAGGCCATCGGCTGGTGCCGCCTGCGCTGAGAGCGCTGACAGAGTTTATTCGCAGGGGGTGACGGTTTTATGAGGGAAGATTTTGTCAAAACTCTTATAATCCTCTTAATTCATTGTTTAATATTCAATTTATCCTATTGCGGCTCGCATCCTTTTATTCTTAGATGAGATCACCATCACAACATAAATAGAACTCATAGAATACTAAATGAAAGGTATTATTCGTGATGCTGAGTGCGTGTCAGGATGAAATTAGAGGGGCAAACAGGCAATAACCATTGAAAAAGCAGCGAAAAAAGTGTCTTGTTGAACAACCCTTATTCGACCGACGTACTGGTGGAGCAATTAATTTTCATTATCCCAGACAAAATTCAATCGGTATTCTGGGTGCCTTTCCAATATTTAATGTCTATATAAAAATGTGGTATTAAGACAAATTACACCACCTCGGGTTAACCAGATACCGATGTTAATGTCGCGTGTTTTTATAAAATTTAACTCCTCAACATCTGAAAACTTGAAACCCTCGACACCTACACGGTGCTCAATAAATTAATATTATAAAATGGCAGGTGAGCAATGAAATTGGGATGGTACAGTAATCTAAACAGGGATGAGCGAAAAACATGGTGGGCATGTCTTGGAGGATTCACGCTCGATTCTATGGATAGCACCATATACTCTCTAGTCATGCCCATATTATTGAGCCTTGCAATCCTGACAAAATCAGAAGCAGGTATTTTAGGATCCGCGTCATTAATTGGAAGTGCATTAGGCGGATGGAGCGCTGGTATGCTGGCCGATCGCCTGGGGCGTATTCGTGTCATGCAGTTGACGGTATTGTGGGTGGCTTGCTTTACAGCATTAACCGCACTGTGCGGTGATTTTTGGCAATTTCTCATCGTCCGATTTCTTCAGGGACTGGGTTATGGCGGTGAAGTCGTTGTCGGCGGTGTATTGATCAGCGAAGTGATCCGGGCCAGCTATCGGGGACGAGTGGGTGCTTCTATCCAAAGTGGTTACGCCATTGGTTACGCAATCTCTTTAGCAGTCCTACCTATGCTGCTCAATTTTTTCCCACAACAAATAGCGTGGAAACTTTTTTTCCTGGCAGGAATCGTGCCAGCCATTCTCGTTTGGTTTATCCGCCGTTTGGTGCCGGAATCGCCTGTCTTTTTGAGAAAAAAAGTAGAAGAGAATAAAAGCAGTGTTAGCGACATTTTCAAAGGTAAGAATCTACGCATCACTATTACCGCGACATTGCTCGCCTCTGGAATATTTGGCGGAGCCTATGTCATGATTACCTGGCTACCGACCTATCTGAGGATGGAATTAGGATTGCCGGTATTATCCATGTCTGGTTATCTGGCAATTAATATACTGGGGTCTTTGATAGGTCCGTTTCTTTATGGAAGATTAAGCGACCGATTCGGTCGATGGAAAACTATCATCCTTTTCCTGATGGGCCAAATTGCGGTGGTCAGTGTCTATATGTTTGCTGATATCAGTCTGAACATTACATTAGTGCTTGGCTTTTTCCTGGGCTCCTTACAAGGCGGCTTGGCCTCTGGCTTAACTCCCGCATTTTCGGAGCTTTACTCGACATATATACGCGGAAGTGGAGCCGGTTTTTGTGCAAGTTTTGGTCGTGGCTTTGGTTCACTAATGCCTGCAATAGTAGGGATTGTATCTAGTCATATTCATCTTGGGTACGCAATGGGAGCCCTGGCGATTACTTCTTACCTCATAGGGATAGTGGCTGCGCTTTGCCTACCAAATGCTACCGGTATTGATCTTGAAAATGTCTAAATATTAATTGGAAACGGGCTCCGCAGCTATTCTGTGCTGGAGCCTTACAAGCTTTAGGATTAGGTAGGTGATAGCCAGACACGGTCTGGAGTGCGCTTTCAGATGCCTTGATAAATATAATAGCTGCCTGAATAATCAGGGGAAAATGTAGATATTTTCATCATTTTAATAAAAACCAGGGAATTTCCTAAGAGAACACAACGCTAAACATTCTTGCACAAAGCCATTTCAGGGTAACTAATCTCCTGGATTAATAACATTCAAAACCATCCCGATGTTTGATAAATTTGGGTTCGTTTTCACACCTGGAGCGAGTATATGGAATTTAAAGCTATCACCCTTGATGAGTGCCTTAATATCAGGCATGCCGTTTTATGGCCTGAAAAGAGTCGTGATTTTGTACGGGTGCCCGGCGACCACCTGGCTCTGCATTATGGCGTGGAATTTGAGGCCGAAATCGTTTGCTGTCTGTCCGTATTTGACGCCGGTCAGGGCTCCAGGCAAATCAGAAAATTTGCCACAATGAAAGCGTGCCAGATGAAAGGTTTCGGCAGCTTCCTGATGAAATCAGTTCTTATTAAACTGCAGGAGGATGACGTTCAATATGTTTTCCTTGATGCACGACTCAGCGGAGAAGCGTTTTATCGTCGCTTTAATTTCATCTCTGATGGGGCACCTTTCCTAAAGAACGGTATTCAGTACGTTCGCATGCATTTAGCTCCCCAAAGCTAAGGACTTATCCCTTTACCGGAATCCAACCTAACTGAAAAGACTTAGCCAATTTATCCTTCTCAATGCCCATGCACCGTCATCCCCACCAGCTTAACCACCATCGGGCGCACAACCAGGATACAAACAAACGCGGCGGGCATGGCAACCTTGTAAGCATTCATCACATTTATCATGTAATTTACCCCCATACCGAACTCCGCATAGGTAATGACCAAACTCATGAGAAAGGCCATGATGGTCGCCATATAGAGTGCGAAGATGTAAGGTGAAGCGTGTTTGGGAAGGCGTAAATTGATGTTTTTCTTGGTGACTGCATCCGTCATAGCGATATCCTGTTAAACAAAGTTAGCGAAACAGCCGCTAAACTATCAATCAAACTAAAGCGGCAGTAGAACGGCACTGCTTAAATCATTATTAAGTAAACATAACGAATCATGTAATGAGGTCTTATGGATTTGTTAGGCTTAATCACTACCTTTATCCGTGTGGTGGAGAATGGCAGCATCGCCGCGGCGGCGCGCGCGAAAGGGATGAGCCCTGCGGCAGTCAGTCAGAGTCTTGCCCGGTTGGAATCGCATTTAGGGGTACGCCTGCTATCACGCACTACCCGCAGTATGACCCTCACGGAAAGCGGTAAACGCTATTTCGAGAAAGTGCGTCACATTCCACATGATGTGGATGACGCTTCGCAGGCTGCTGCGTTGGAAACCAAACCACAGGGGTCACTTTGCATCGCCACCACAGCGGCATTTGGGCGCTATGTGCTTGCGCCACTGATGCCGGAATTCAAAGAGAACTACCCTGACATTGATATCGAATTGATTAGCACCGACCGCAACGTTGACCATCGTCGGGAGGGGGTTGACGTCAGCATTCGCATTGAAGCACAACTGAACGATCAACTAATTGCCCGGAAAATTGCATCCTTACCTTTTATTTTCTGCGCATCTCCAGCATATCTGGAGCGTGCGGGCATACCGGAAAGCCCCGAAGAGCTAAGCCAGCACGCCTGTCTGGTTTTCCGTTATCCCACCGACGGCCGCTTTTTGCCCTGGACGTTTAAAGTTGACGGTCAACTGGTAACAGCGAAACTCAATCCCGGATTTATCAGTGACGATATTGATATCATCGCTAATATCGCGATCAATGGCGGAGGTATTGCCCGTCTGGCGAGTTTTATTGCACAACCGTTGATCGACAATGGGCAACTCATCGCTTTATTTCACTCCAGTCAATGCAATGAAGGCTGTATCGCGTCTTCGCCCATGAATATTTACGCCTGCGTTAGCGAACGTTCAGCGCTTAATACAAAGGTCAGAACATTCATTAATTATCTGGAGCAGGCGATGCAGTCTGAGTGATATTAATAGTGCAGATAAATGCTCTACCTATCACCGCTGCTGTATTGGCTTCGCAATGTATTGGAATAAACTGCACCATCATTCCTGCGGCAGGGCCGTCTCATGCAGATGACGCCAGATCACATGCCCTTGTGGACCTAATTCAAAAACCGCCGTCGAAAAGCGCAAGCTCGATTGTTGTCCGGGTATTTGCTGGTGTTCCTGGTAGCACACCGTCGCGCCCGTTTCACTTTCAGCCACGACCTGCATAGCCATGATATCAAGCGTGAGACCTTGACGAGCGCCACGCTGTGTGCGGAAGAAACGGTTCAACGCATCAAAGTTCAGTATGACGCCTGCCGGGCTCACCATCATAAAGTCTGGGCTAAAACGCGCTAATAGATTATCGCAAAGATCACCCTTTGCTTCTGCATCACCAAGCCAGTGACGAATGATTTCGTGTGCATCCAGAACTTCCTGAAAATAGCGGTTCATTTTTTTTCCTGATTAAGAGTGAATAATATTTTTCGGTTCGCAATGTGCAGGCAACATATAACTGGCACTATGGCGCTACACGCGGCGAGTAGAAAGCAAAGTCGATAGGCGCGATCAACCGATATGCTGCTGTTGGCGAGCAGATTAAATAGCAAGGTGACTAATGTGACGCCAAGACAAAAACTCAGCTGACGATTGATATTCCATATCGCACTGGCATCGGCCAGTTGCTCGTCAGGAATCTGCAGGAAGGCCGAGCTTTGTGCCGCACTGCTGCACAAACTGCCGCCAAATCCCATAAGACAGAATGCGATGACACACACCACTGCTGATGCAGGATGGCCGATGGTGGCTAGCACCCCAATGCCCAACGCCTGAGTGATACTCCCAATAATAAACAGTGGACGCGGGCCCAGCATATTGAACCACTTCCCCGTAACGCTAATCGCTATAAATGAAGCGGCCGACCAGGGCAACATCAATGCACCGACAGAGGCAGCTGGCAGGCCAAACTCATTTTGCAGGTAGAGCATGGCTATCAAGCTGACTCCGGTAAAAACACCCGGTACAAATTGATAAATCAGCATGGCAGTCTGCAACAGAGGATCTTTTGCCAGATGCAAATTCACCAGCGGCTGGCTTTTACCCAGCGCATTCCACACGTATCCGCCGAAGACAATCAGCCCACCTAAGAGCAACAACGCGCCTTGATGTATAAGCTGAGATTCGCCCAATGAAGTCAGACCTAAAAGGATCAGGGTTAAGCCACTGCACCCACTGATCAATCCCACCAAATCCAAGCGCCCATTCGCAGCCGGGGATTTATCCGCCTCCAGCCACAATGTCGCCAACACCAGTGCCACGATGACCAACGGGAGACTGGCCAGAAACACCCAACGCCAGTTAAGTATTTCAATCAATAGTCCACCGGCGGCTGGTGCCAGCGCCGGAGCCAGTAAAGCCACTAACATCACTGCAGAGGACAGCTTTGCGCGCTCATGGCTGCGATACAGCGCATAAGTCATGGTTTGCCCGATTGGGATGAGCAATCCACCCCCTATTCCCTGCAACAAACGCCAGCCAATCAGGTGAAACATTGACTGTGATGCGGCAACGCCCGCACTGCTCCCCATGAAAATAACCAGGGAAAGGATAAAAAGTCGCTTCGCGCCAACACGTTCCATCCACCAGCGGCTAAGCGGTATCACGAGCGTCAGGCCAAGAATGTAAGCATTGCTAACCCACGCCAGCTGGCTGACCGGGGCAGCAAAATGCCGCGCTATCTCAGGATAGGCAACATTGGCAATAAACATGTTCACCAGGTCGATGAAGAACCCCAGTAAATACACAATGGCAACACGCACGCGATAACTCATGATTCTTTCCGCCAGATCAGCCGTTATGCGCGCAGTATAAGCGCCGGGATCATCGCGATAAATCCACTCAACATGGTTATACTGTCATACGATTTTTGACAGTCATCTAATATCAATGGAGTGCGTGATGATTAACATGCAGCGTCTGGAAATGTTCGTCGCGGTGGTCGAGGCTGGAAGTTTCACTGGCGCGGCCCAGACTTTAGGGCTCACTAAAGCCGTAGTGAGTTTTAATATAAAGCAGCTGGAAAAGGAGCTCGGCGTCTCTTTACTGACCAGAAGCACGCGGCGAGTGGCGGCGACAGACACCGGTGATAAGTTTTACCATCGTTGCCAGGGCCTTTTGCAGGATGCAGAACGCGTTCTGGACGATGTTCGCAGCGATCACCTCGGGCTGAGTGGCACACTGCGCATCACCACCACGCCCGAATACGGGGCACGCGTGGTGGTTCCCGCGCTGGCGGCGTTTACGCTCAAGCATCCCCATTTGCGCGTACAGCATGTTTCATCGTCCAAAAATGATGATCTGATTGCCGGCCGTTTTGATGTGGCTATTCGTCTCGGTCAACTGGCGGATTCCAACCATCAAGCCAGGCTCATCGATCGGTTCGCTATTCTACCGGTTGCGGCTCCCCAGTACTTAACCGCACAACCCATTGTGACTCTGGAACAACTCGCCGAAGCGAAGTGGATTGCGCACAGCCGCTTATCAGCACCCTTAAGCTGGCAGGTCACTACACCAGCAGGAGAATCGGTCCTGTTTAGCGCCCGCCATCCAGCAATGATAATGGCCGACAGCGCAGCGTCGTTGCTTGCCTTTACGTTGGCAGGCGCTGGAGTGGCGATCCTTCCCGCATGGCTGGTCGAGGATAAATTAATGCGAGGCGATTTAGTCCACGTGTTGCAAGATCATCATTTTCCCCGCCAGGGTATTTATGCGATCTATCCCAATACCCGCCATTTACCTGAAAAAGTGCGCGCATTTATTGATTTTCTGGAAAGGCATGTGGCTGAATCACGCTCCGTCAGTCAGCCTTAAAAATTCATGCCTAACCAAAAATTCAGGCAACTAAAGCTGCCTGTTAATCACACGACGATATTAGATATGGGCTGCGTCCGGGTTCATAAATTTACAGCAAGCCAAACTTCCAATTCACAACCAGCATATTCTGGTCCTGGCTACGCGTACCGGTAATGTTGGTGCGATAAGTCACATTTTTCCACGCCAGGGTGACACCTTTCGCCACGCGTTCCGGGAGCTGGTAACTTAAACCCAATGTACGCACCCACTCATTCTGGTTACCGCTGGTGCTGGAGGCACGCGCATGACTGCCTGACACATAGCGACTGTTAAAACTCAGGCCTGGTAAGCCCAGCGCATCGAGTTTTGCACTGTAACGCACCACCAGCGCACGCTCATGGGCGGTCTTGAACTTCGAGAGCGGTGACTCACTGATCAACCCCGTCGAGCCTCCGGACGTATCGGTTGAGACACCGTCCACCGTCTGACCTGGATCGAGGTAAGGAAACCCGCTTGATCCCGTCAGTTGCTGATAACCTAACCCCAAAGTATTGCCCCACGCTGACCAGGAGACTATCCCTCCGTAGGCATTGTTATCGACACTTCCCCCATACTCATTGCCATTACCACGGCTGCTGAAATAGCGCAGATCTGCTTTCAGCATGCCGGGGCCGATTGGTAACGTCTTCGTCACACCCACAAAATTCTGTTGGTAAAAGTCATTAAGTTGCGCAAATTAATAGCTGAGTTCCAGCGCTTTGACTGGCGTATAGCGGCCACCAGCATAGCTTAATCCAGAACTGAATCCGCTCGCTTTGCCGGTGGCCTTTAACGGCTGGTAGTGAGTTTGGTTACGCCCTTGAACACGATCGATAAATCCGGCATCCAGAACCAGGTTTTCAACGTCGGTTGAATGCAGCGTATAGCCACGGTAAAGCGACGGCAGCAGCCTGCCATCATTGGTTTTTATCACCGGCAGGTTCAATGACTGAAAGCCCGCTTTTGCCTCGGTCTTGCTCACCTTGGCCTTCAATGCAAAACGCGCTGAAGCGAAACTACCCGGTGCACTGTTATCGCTATGCTGCGGAAACAATCCGGTTGCCGTGTTATACCCATCCCGTCCGGCGAGCTTGAGTCCGAGCATGCCGATCGCATCCGCACCCAGCCCAACAGGGCCATCGGTATAGCCTGAACGGCCATTGAGAATAAATCCCTGCCCCAGCTGCTCGCCGGTCGGCTGATTTTTGACGGCACCTCGCGTGTCATTGTTGTAGTACAGCGTGCGTGCGGTGAGATCGAGTTGGCTGTCATCCACCAGATTGGCTATTGCCAGTGAAGGCGCGAAAGCGCTCGCCATCAGTGCAGAGGCCACTAGCCAGTGAGAATTAAGCCGGGGCACTGAGGCCGTTGAGACAAAAGAGGTAAACACAGAAGAAGGCTGTTGAGCGGAGACGGTTAGAGCCGCGCCCCGATGTTGAGAAGTATGAGCAGAGTTCATCGACAAGTAACTTAAAATTAATAGAAATGATAATTATTAGCATTATCGTTAAACCGTGACTCAATGATGCCAATTAAAGGGTCAACATTGAGCATGATTGAAGTTTAAAGCGATGGCATTGGGGAATGGAGTACTCAGGGTTTACACTCGGAAGATTCATAGGCGGCCCAGAATGCTGAGCCGCCAGGCTAATTAAAATTAAACCAGCGTCCCCTTCACGCCATGCGGTTCAGAACGCAAATACTGTGACGGTACTTTGACCTGCGCATTCAGCGCGGCAGCAGCCTGCCATGGCCAGTGCGGGTTGTAGAGCACGGCACGTCCTAACGCGACCAGATCCGCGTCCCCCTGCTCCACCACCGCTTCTGCCTGCTCCGGCTCGGTAATCAAGCCCACGCCAATAACCGGAATCTTCACCTGCTGGCGGATATCGCGTGCGAACGGCAACTGATAACCCGGCCCCACAGTGATGGATTGTTGTGGTGATAGCCCACCGCTCGACACATGCACATAATCACAGCCCTGTGCTTCCAGTTGCTGGCTAAACACAATGGATTGCTCAACATCCCAGCCACCCTCAACCCAATCGCTGGCCGAGAGACGCACGCCAACCGGAATCGAAGCTGGCACAGCAGCACGTACCGCCGCAAACACCTCGAGTGGGAAACGTAAACGATTTTCCAGCGAACCACCGTATTGGTCCTGACGTTGGTTGCTCAGCGGCGACAGGAATTGGTGCAGCAGATAACCGTGTGCCGCGTGGATTTCGATCAGCTCGATACCCAAACGCACCGCACGCTGCGCGCTGTCTACAAATGCCTGTTTGATTCGCGCCAAGCCCGCCGAATCCAGTGCTGCTGGAGCGGCATCCTGTTCAGCAAAGCTCAATGCAGAAGGTGCGACGGTTTGCCAGCCACCTTCACTCTCCGGCAGTTGATGCCCGCCCTGCCACGGCGCACGGCATGAGGCTTTACGCCCTGCGTGGCCCAGCTGGATACCCAGACGGATCGGTGACCAGGCGCGAATGTCAGACAGCACGCTGTGTAACGCGGCTTCTGTTTTGTCATCCCACAGCCCGAGATCTCCCGGCGAGATACGCCCCGGTGCTTCGACGGCGGTGGCTTCCAGAATCAGCAATCCTGCGCCAGAAAGCGCCAGTGAACCTAAATGGATGCGGTGCCAGCTGCTGGCGCATCCCGCATCGGCGGAGTATTGGCACATCGGGGCGATCACGATGCGGTTCCCCAGCTCAAGCTCTCCAATCTTTACGGAACTAAATAGTTGACTCATCTCTATCCCTTAACGTTGTTAGCAGCAGCGCTGCGCTGGTTTGACTCAAGGTTAAACCGTTTTATTCGTTCTGTTATTAATGATTAATGCCAGGAGCGCGAACCATCAGCGCGTCATACCTGAATAGCAACCCTGGCAACATGAAACGACCATCCTCACCAAATGATCTACTATTGTTTGACGCCTGATCTGCTCAAAGCACTCCTTACCGTCCCGCTCAAATGGCGTGCGATAGGCAATGTCATTGCCTTGGTGTCCAGCTCCAGGTCAGCAGTCCAATTATTGGGAAAAGCCCCATTCAAACGATATGAAAGATTTCAAAGGAAACAAAAAATCCCTGCCCGTCCGCTTTTGCAAGCAGTGCCATAAGCCGATGACCTGGCGTAAAAAGTGGGAAAATTGCTGGGAAGAGGTGCAGTACTGCTCGGAGCGCTGCCGCCGTGCAGCCAAAGGCCACACGGACAGCAGCGGGTCCTGACACGATTTGATCGCTACGCTGAAGCCGCCGTTTCAGTCGCGCTCTCACCAAAATGTTCACGCATGTGCGATTCGATCTCTTCCAGCGATTTGCCACGGGTTTCAGGCAACATCACCGCGACAAACACCAGGGAAGCCACGTTGATGGCAGCGAAGATAAAGAAGGCATTATTTCCCACCAGCGACAGCAGTGGTGGGAAAGCTAACGCAACGATGGCGTTACATATCCACTGAAAAGCGACGGCAGAACCGGTCAATACGCCACGTACTTTCATCGGATACAGCTCAGACATCAGCAGCCAATACACGGGCGAAATACACATCTGCATAAAGAAGAGAAACACCAGGATGCAGGCCAGCGCCAGCAGGCTTTGCACTAAACTGTGCGGCATCAGTATCAGCACCGCCCCCAGCGCCAGCTGCATCGCGATCACCACCGATAACCCGGTGATCAGCATTGGGCGGCGACCAAAATGGCTGATCGCCTTGATGCCGGCAAAAGTCGCGATCACAGATACCACGCCGTTGCCTATCGTGGCTGCGATCGACGCGCTGGTGCCAAGTCCGGTACTTTTAAGAATGATAGGCGTGTAATACATAAAAGCATTCACACCGGTGAATTGCGCCACGATCCCCATGCCGCAGCCTAACAGCAGCAGTCGCACTATCCATTTTTCTTTCAGCAGTTCACGAGCGGGCGGCCCCTGACGGGCTTCGCGCGCGTTCTGGCGCATCTCCGCCATCTCTTTTTTGATTTCGCGAGGATTCTCACGCAATTTACGCAGAATACGTAACGCCTCGTTTATGCGCCCTTCGGCCACCATCCAGTGCGGTGAGGCCGGCACAAAAAAGGTGCCAATAAACAGCAGCACGCCCGGAATCATCGCCAGCGACAGCATATAGCGCCACATGCTCGGATCATGCAGTAACAGACTCATGGCCGCACTGACGATGTAAGCCAGCAACTGGCCTGACACAATCATTAGCTCGTTGCGGCTGACCAAGGGTGCGCGACGTTTCGGCCCCGCAATCTCAGCGATGAACACTGGCACCGTGGAAGATCCGCCACCCACGGCGAATCCGAGGATAAATCGCATCACCACCATAATTTCAAGATTCGGCGCGATGGTAGTGCCTAACGCGCCAGCAACAAATAACACGGCCAGGCTGCGCAGCGTGATTCGGCGGCCAAAGCGATCTGAGACAAACCCGCTAACGAAGGCTCCGAATGCTGAACCGAATGTGAGCGCAGAAGTGACCAGCCCTTCAGTAAAGGGGGTGAGGTCAAGTCCGCCTAGCGAGGTCGGCAGTGTCATGTAGGGCAGCGCCCCGGAAATGATGCCCGTGTCATAACCGAACGCCAGCGCGCCCATGGTGGCCACTAACACCACAAAGAACAGACGTTGCTGCACGGTTAAATTGAGCGAGCCGCCATCATCCGATGGAGCCGGAGAAGAGTTTTGCATTTGATCTTCCATGGGTTGCTAAAAACACAGCCAAAACTGTGTAAAGAAAGGTAGGAGTATAGTCAGGATTTGAAGAATGAGATCTGGGTCACGGTAATTCGTTGGTCCTGAGAGGTTCGTGCAGCAGTCTTATGATTGTCGAATTCATATCGTGGGTCTGCCTTCACAGGCATCCTCATTAATAGCAAAGTATTATTTTCGGTGCACAAGGAGTAAAACGGGGCTGTTATTACGCTGGAATAAAACGATACAGGACCGTTAAGGGTTAACCCAGGAGAATGAAGTTAGACTTCCCGTTGCGGAATAAGTCAGTCGCGCCCTGCGATTATTGTCGCGCTCAAGGCGAAACCAGTCGAGCGACTCAGCCTGAAAAACCAACACACCAAAATGGCGCTGACCGCCTTCCCCGCTCTCCTCACCTTCGGCATGTCGGTTTTGATCGCGCGGAAACAACCATTCTTCTCCCGGCGGCCCGCCTGAATAACTCCTGCGCGTCCAGACTGAGAGCCCTTGCCACGTTTGCCCGGCGAGAGCGCTTGCCGGTTCATATCGTTTGAAAATCCCCTGCAAACGTAACTGCAGGCGTGATTGCGAGCAAAATCCCAATACCGTTGCAGCGGGGTTGAGGGCTAATTCCTGCCATTTTGCACTGCGGATATCGGTGTGAAACTCCAGAAACCGCCGGGCACTGTCCGTTCGCCTTAACACCATCATGCGAGCCTGTGGTTTTAGTTCAGTATCGATGGTGCAGACGTTGAGATAACGAAACCCGGCATGGAGATCGTTTGCTGCGTTATGCAGTTCCTGCCAGGCAATGGCATCAATATGTTCAGATTCTGGTATCAAAACTTACGCCCTCAATTTAACGAATGACGTTAAGTATAGAGACTTGTGATTACTCATTGAGGTGTTGCGGAATTAACTTTACTTGATGGGTGTGACGCTGGAACCTCCGCACACCAGGCGTGAAGGTTCCAGCTATCAGATTACGACAGGGCCTTTCTCCGTGGAGAATTCAGCCAAATCAGAATCGGTAGTTCGCTGAGATGGAAACGTTACGCGGTTCGCCGTACACGGTGTTTCTGCCGACATCGATGTTATACGTCTTGTCGAACAGGTTGTTCAGGTTGGCCTGCACGGAAAGCTGTTTGGTGACCTGATAGCGACCGAACAAATCCACCAGCGCATAACTGCCCTGCTCTGCATACAGCGTTGAGGTTCCGCCTGGGCCCGCTACATTATCCCACGTGTGCGTCTGCCAGTTCACGCCGCCACCCACGGTCAGGTCCTGCAGCATCGGCAGGCGATAGCTGGTGAACAGTTTCAGTGAAGTACGCGGCTGAGTTGGGTTCAGCGCGGCATCCTCGCCATCTTTCGCTACGTAGCGCGTTGCCCCGAAGCTCATCTGCAGGTTATCGGTCACCGCACCGTTGATTTCGAATTCAACACCCTTACTCACCGTGCCATTCTGCTCGTAGTAAGCGTAATCGGTGCTGTTTGGCACCAGCGCATAATCGGTTGCGCCCAGGTGATCCTGCTCGATACGGAACACTGCCAGCGAAGCGGTGATGCGGCTGTTCATCCAGTCGCCCTTGATCCCGGTTTCATAGCTTTTACCGGTGACAGGAGAGAGATAAGCACCCTGCGCATTACGATAAGTCTGAGGTTTGAAAATCGAGGTATAGCTGGCGTAGGCGGAATAGGTGTCGTTGATGTCATACACCAGGCCCGCATAAGGCGTGATGTTATTCTTCTCCATATTCTGCGTCAGCGTGTTGGCGTTGTATTGCGTGTAACGCGCGCCAAGGATCAGATGCAGCGGATCGGCCAGCGAAATGCGCGTGGCTAAGTAAGCAGATTTCTGACGGATCACATTATCCTGCGACAGCGCCTGGTCGTCCCAATCCGGTTCTGGATAATTGCCCCAGTCATTGAAATCATCCACGTCTGCCGAGGTGAAGCTGGTTGAGGCACTGACGTAGCGATCGTGCTGTCGAATATAAGTGACACCCGCCATTAACTCATGCTGGCGACCAAACAGCTCATACGGACCGGTGACATAAGCGTCTGCGGTATCTTCTTTGCGTTTCGCAGTGTTGTAGCCAGTGCCGCCTAACAAGTCATAGCCTGCATAAGGGCCAACGCCGATACCGGTCGATTTATCAAAGTAACCGTCGATGTACAGCAGCTTACTGTCCATGGTGGCTTCAGTATGCGAGCCGCTCAGGTTCAGCTCCCAGCCGTTATTAAACGTCTGCTTCAGGCTGGCAAACACCTTTTTGGAATCGCTGTTGTTATAGGCCCAATCCGGCGCGAGGTTAGTACTTCGGGAGTAGTTAGTTTTGCTGCCGTCAAGATAGAAAGTCGGCAAACCGCCCCAGGTCGCACCTTGTATGTTGGTTTCCTGATAATCGTAACCCAGTGTCAATGTCGTGGAATCGGTGAAATCGGCCGCGACGGTGCCATACAGGAATTTCTTCTGCGTATGGTAGTGATCCAGCCAGCTGTCGCCATCCTGATAATCGGCGACCACGCGTCCGCGCACATTGCCGGACTCGGTCAACGGACCGGAAAGATCGGCCACATAGCGTTGGGTATCCCAGCTGCCGTAGCTGGCTGAGAGATTACCCTGAAACGTTTTACTGTCTGCCTGCTTGTGCACCATATTTACGGATGCTGCCGGGCTACCAGCGCCGGTCATCAGGCCCGTCGCGCCGCGCACCACTTCAACGCGATCATATACCGCCGTATCCGACAGGGTGTCGCCCAGATTCCAGGCGCTATCAACCAGTGCTGGCACGCCATCGATCTGGTAGTTATCGATCATGAACCCGCGTGAATAGAAATTGCTGCGGTTGGCGCCGGAGTTGAACTGACTGATGCCGGTGGTGTTGGTTAAGACGTCAGTTAACGTCTCCAGCTTCTGATCCTGCATACGCTGTTTGGTGATGACAGAAACAGACTGCGGCGTGTCACGCGCGGTCAGCGCTAATTTTGTGGCGGCGCGCGTAACCGGGACGTTGTAATCCGTGTCCTGGCTGTTACTGGTGCTACCGGCTGCCGCCGTGACTTCCAGCGTTTGCTCTTTAGTGGTGGTCTCCGCAGCGGAAACTTTCGGGCTGTGTAATGCAGTCGCGATAACCAAGGCCAGTAAAGAGATCACCGGCAGCGCTTGGCTCACACCGATATTATTATTCGCCTTTATTACCCTGGCTTGACGTGAAGAACGAGACATTATCATCCTTTGAAATTTTTTATTAATGAGATGACTGGTGGGTGTTCAGATGCGCAAACGCCCAACTCCGTCAGAATGAGAGACAGAATTCCCTGTAAAACATATTTCCGAAACTGAATTAGTAGGAAGCGCTTTAGCGTGAAAGAGGTACGCAGCAACAGATTCCCACTCGCCCAATAAGGCGAATGAGAATTATAATTATTACAATTCTCTGAGCAAGTTATTTACTCTTATGACGAAAAATAAACACAAATCACGCTGAATTTATTCCTGAGAGTGATAATTCCATTTAGATACGTAAATGGAAGCCATCTGTAATTGAAACTTATCCAGTCGGGGTGCTGTCCTAATGACTGGAATGACATATTTATCCTCATCCATATTAAATATATGAAATAAATAATAACGATTTTATTCCTGCCCGCTTATTTTGCTATTTTCTTTTCTCAACATTGCAGCGACAGCACTGACTTATTTTATCCCCCCCATTCCTCCCTCACTTGCCCCGTGCAAACGCCTGGCCATAACCCTGTATTCGTAAAGAAATCGTAAATACACCCCACGTAAACTCCTGACTGGCGCAAGCCTAACGACATGATATGTAACAACATAAAACAGGAGTTTATGATGGCAGGGATTTCAACCTTAGGCATTGGGTCCGGTCTAAAACTGGGCGATATTCTGGATAGCCTGACAACAGCAGAAAAACAGGTGCTAGTGCCGATTTCAAAGCAGCAGTCGGCTGCAACGGCCAAGCTTTCCGCCTACGGCACACTCAAAACAGCCGTGCAGTCATTCCAGACAGCGAACAAAAGCCTTCAAGACGCAGGTTTATATACGCAGACTAAAGCCACCAGCAGCTCCAGTGCGTTTAACGCAGATTCAACGGGAAATGCATTGCCGGGAAAGTACAGCATCAGCGTCACCCAGCTCGCCCAGTCACAAACGTTGACCAGTGCAACACGCTCAGATATCAATCAGGCTGTGGGAAGTGCAGCAGATAATCGCCGCATGACACTGATCAGTGAAGATGGCAGTGAGCACACCATTGAATTAGGTCAGGAGCAAACTTCGCTCAGCGCCATCAGAGACGCGATTAACAAGTCGAATGCGGGCATCAGCGCAAGTCTGATCAAGGTGTCAGATAAAGACTATCGCCTGTCGTTGACCTCTACCCAAACCGGAACCGGACATGCGCTCAAAAGCCTGGCGATAACCGGTGATGATACGCTACAGGCATTCCTGGGTTATGACCCTGCCAACGGCGCATCAGGGATGACGCAAAACGTCGAGGCGCAGAATGCCAGCCTGACCATTAATAACATCCCGATTGACAGCAGCAGCAACACCATCAAGGACGCCGTTGAGGGGATCACGCTCAATCTGAGCGATCAGACATCCGACGCTCAGACACTCACCATCGCCAGTGATAATTCCAAAGCAAAAACCGCCGTCACAGATTGGGTCAATGCCTATAACGCGTTGCAGGACACCATGGACAACCTGACAAAATACACCCCCGTTGATGCCGGCGCCGATCAGGACAGCAAAAATGGTGCGTTGTTAGGGGATGGCACACTGCGCATGATTCAGACCCAGCTGAAAAACATTCTCGCAAACGGATCGGGCTCCTCACAGTTCAAAACTCTGACTCAGGCAGGCATCAGTACCGATCCGACGAATGGAAAACTCAAACTGGATACGGATAAATTAACCAGCGCATTAGCCGTCACTCCGGAAGCAGTCAGAGATATCTTTTCGGGGGATGGTGAGAAAACCGGTATCGCGACCGGAATGGCATCCAGTATGACGCTCATTCTGAGTAGTAAAGGTGTGCTGCAAGGCGCCACTGACAGTATCAGTAAAAAGCTAAACGCACTGACGGAACAATATAACAACGCCAGCAAGAAAATTGATGACACCATTGCCCGCTATAAGGCGCAGTTTACCCACCTGGATACCATCATGAGTTCATTAAATAGCACCAGCGATTATCTCACGCAGCAATTTGAGAGTATGTCAGGCACGAAGAAATAATTCAGATGAAAATAATGCCAGCATTGCTGGCATTACTCACTCAGGCAGGATTTATCAGGGCGTGAATGATATCAACGAGCCCCTCTTCATTCCCGGTAAAATGCGCCCGAATTTGCCCAGGCGTATATCCCGTCAGATCACGCATGGTGCGGGTAAAAGAAGCCTGACAGTTAAAGCCATTTTCCACCGCCACCTCCAGAATGCGTTTACGGCTTCGCGTCAGAATATAGGCGGTGTTAATGATTCTGCGTACGCGAACATATTCATACACGTTTAACCCCGTGAGCTGGACAAATTTGCGCTGAAAATGCCAGATGGAGTAGCCACTTTTGCTCGAGATTCTGTCTACTGACAGGTTTTCATCCAGATGGTTATCGATCCATTCAACCATTTGCTGAATAACGGCAACCACCGATTTTTCTCTCTCACCGATCATGGCAGAAGCTCCGCCAGTGTAACGCGTCATCCGGCCTCCCGGTTGCACTGAGGGGACACAAACCGTCACCCGCACCGCGCTCTGGCGTAATTCAATGCTGGCTCTAATCGATGAACGACTCATTTTCTGTTGGTGATATGTTTTGTCAGCATGGAGGGCTACGGTGTTGCTACTCAACATAAAAGCTCCGCTGTTCTGGCAGGTCAGATTCCTGCCGTTACGCCTGACCCTGCGGGAGCATTATCGCTGCACCGCGTTTATTTCGCCGCAAAGTTGGCGAAAGCCGCTAATTGTCGAGACAGGAAGCTGCGTGTATTTTCATCCGTCAGTTCGCCATTAATCACTTTCTCCCCCACGTCACCAATAATGGCTTCCGGCTTATTAAGCACACGCGCATCAAAGTAATTCAGAATCTGGCGTAAATGCATCTGCGCGCGTACTCCGCCCAATTTTCCAGGTGAGGCGGACTGAATTAACACCGGTTTGCCCGCAATAGGCTGGGGCGATACGCGGGACAACCAATCCAGCGCGTTTTTAAGCACACCTGGAATCGAATGGTTGTATTCCGGGGTGATAATAATCAGTCCATCTGCGCTGGCGATTAACTCAGCCATGGCCAGCACTGCAGCAGGGAAACCTTCAGCTTCGGTATCAGAGCTGTAATGCGGAAACGCTCCGGGTGAGCCAAGTGATTCAAAGGTCGTACCCACAGGAGCCAGTTCTGGCAGAGCATGCGCAATCGCCGCATTGAAGGAACCTGCCCGCAGGCTACAAGTGAGCGTGACAAATTTCAGCGTTGTGTCATTCATGATAATTCCCAGCAAAAAGGTTACGTTTAAACCGTGAAATGGTTGAACGGATAAATGCGTTAAACCGCCAAATAACGATCAGTAAAAAACACTGACATAATTCTCATGCAGCTCGCGCGTGAATGTCTGAAACACTCTGTCCCTGCCGCAACAGGCCTGTCTGAAATGCATAGGCGGCAGCCGCAAATACTTTTTGAAAGTCCGTGAGAAGTTTTGCTGGCTGGTAAAGCCATTCTCAATCGCAATATCGATGAACTCTTTGTCGGTGAATGCCAACGAATGTGCCGCCCTGGCGATGCGTCGGACACGAATATATTCTGCCAGGTTGTATCCTATCTGCTCTCTGAATACGCGCTGGAAATGCCAGTGACCATAACCGCTCTTTTCAGTGATGGTTTTTACCCGCACCCGCTCATCAGACAAAATGCCTTCAATCCAGGGCAACATATCCCGGATAACGGCACTTCTCATCTCAATACGGACACTGCTGCTTTTCGCTTCCGGGTTGACGGTATTCATATTCCGGCTCTTCCGATATCAAACGCACCGCGGCTACGGCTGAGCGACAGGGATAAGGTTAGTGCAGGGATTATCCGCTGGGCGTTGCCGCAAGGGAATTATACAAAAGGATAGTTATACTTTTGGATAATTGAATTTTCCTGCCAGGGCCTTGCTCCATATTTATAGCAGGATAAGGTTATATGAAAGTCTGCGAATGCTTTTTCAGCCTGTTGATTATTCTGTGTGCTTACCCATTCTTTAATACGCCTCAGCTTATTGATTAACCGCTGGTCTGCATATCAGCCGCATTTATTAACACTCAATTGACCTAAAAGCGCCTGAAATCAGCGTTCGCCAATTCCAACGCTAACTCTTTAAAGGTATATTGCCTGTTCTGTATAAGAGAACTCGCCTGAGTTTTAATGAGTCTTTATGGATAAAACGATTTATCTTGTTGATGATGATGTTTCAGTCATCACCTCCCTGAAAAACCTTCTGAGTTCTGAGGGATATCAGGTCTTTGCTTTTACTTCTCCGGCTGAATTTTTAAACCAACCGGAATTCACCACGCCTTGTTGTCTGATTGTTGACCTGAATATGCCTGGACTCGATGGGTTCGACGTCTCTGCCCGCCTGACAGAGCGGGGATACTCGATACCGACCATCTTCCTGACCGGTTTTGGCACTATCCCGATTACGGTGAAAGCGATGAAGGCGGGAGCCTTTGAGTTTTTAACCAAACCCGTGATGCCCGATGACCTGCTGAGCGTCGTAAGCGACGCGATCGCGTTATCCGAAAAAAGTGATGCGGTTGCCAAAGAGAAGGTCGAACTCACCGGCCGCTATCAGTCGCTCACCCCGCGTGAAAAAGAGCTGATGCAGCTGGTGATGCGTGGATTGTTGAATAAGCAAGTTGCCGCTGAAATGGGGATCAGTGAAATCACCGCGAAAGTCCATAAACGCCGGGTGATGGAGAAGATGATGGTGCGATCGGCATCAGAGCTGGTCAGAGCCGCAGAGAAGTTGAATTTGCTCGATGATGAGTAGACTCACCTGAGGCTCCCGCCCTGTCAGGCGGGAGTTTTCTTCAATTCACAGGCTGCTGATGAACCGGCAGCGTAAACCAGAACACGCTTCCCTGCTCCTGCCGATTCCCGGCGCCAATCTCTCCGCCGTGCCGCTTAATAATCTCATGGCTGATGGTTAACCCCATGCCCATGCCTTCCGCTTTGGTGGTGTAGAATGAATCGAAAATTTTTCCAATCACTTCTTCAGAGAGTCCAGTCCCATTATCAGCCACCTCGAAGCGAATAACATCTGGCCGTGGATGAGATGACGACAATCGCAGCGTGCAAAGACCGCTGTTGTCTGTCATGGCCTCAATAGCATTGATCACCAGATTGAGCAGCACCTGCTGGATCTGCACCCGCTCACAGTAAACCTCATCAATCTGTGCTTTGAAGTCCAGCTCCAGTGAGATATAGCGTCTTTCCAGTTCCATTCTGGAGAGGTTCAGGATGTCGCGCGCCAGCTGATGCAATCTGGCCGGTGCAAACTCAGAAACCTGATTACGCGTTAGCGCCTGCAGCCCGCGAATGATATCGCCTGCGCGACGCCCTTCACGGATGATCTCTTCCAGGCTGTGACTGGCATTCTCAAGATTGGCGGGATCGCGTTTCAGCCATCGCAGGCTGGCACCGGCATTAGCGACGATTGACATCAGCGGCTGGTTAATTTCATGCGCGATGGATGAGGTGAGCTGTCCGACCGTGGTGGCGCGTGCCACGCGAGCCAGTTCAGCCTGCGCGATACGCGTGGCATCTTCAGAGAGTCGCTGGCTGGTGATGTCCGTCAGCGTGCCGAAGTATTCACGCACTTCGGGCCAGGTATCGACTGGCTCACCAATGCCTTTAATGTAGCGGCATTCACCATCATCGCGGATGATTCGGAACTCCGCCTGCATGATGAGTCCCTGACGGGAGTGCGAATCAATCAATTCCCTAAGGCAGGGAATATCATCAGGGTGCACTCGGCTCTGGAACTCCGCCATGGAGGTGGTCTTCTGTCCGTCAGGCAGGCCCATGATGCGTTTGTACTCGTCCGAGATGAACTGGATATCCGGTTCCATCAGCCAGTGCCAGGTGCCGGTATGGCTGATTTTCTCACCCAACATTAATGACGTCTGACTGGCGCGCAGCTGCTTCTCAATTTTGCCACGCTGGATGTTTTCGTCCATCAGCTCGGCGTAGAGCCGGGCCGTTTCCAGCGACACTGCCGCCTGCGATCCCAGCATCGCGACAATACGCGAATGTTCGGCGGTAAACACATCCGGCATCAGTCGATTTTCCAGATACAGCACACCCACCATCTGCGCCTGCTTGAACATCGGTACACACATCACGGCCGCCCCGGAGGCCACCAGGTAGTTGTCCTGGCTAAAGGGGCTGAACACTTCCGGCTTACCGGTGCGGATCTCCTTACCGGTGCGTATGACAGCGGACAAGATGGACAGGGGCAGATCCGTGGCAACCGGCACCTCTTTAACAATTTTGACCCGAATCCCCTGAGCGGTGGTGGTCGCTCTCGCCTGTATCTCCGGCACATTGCCATCGACCAGCCGGATCAGCATACAGTCCTGCGCCCCGGCTCGCTCCACCAGCATCACCATCAGGGTATGGATCAGACGGTCAAGATTGATCTCTTCGGTTAGCGCACGCATCGCCGTGACCATACTTTGCAGATCGCTGATGGCGGCGCTCTGCTCAAACGCCACGGTATCCAGCGCCGTATGCGGCGAGGGGTGCGCTAATCCGGGATACAGCGATTCAAGTTGGTGCACTTTGGCGCCAGCGCCCCACCGCCCCCAGGCCGCGATGGCGCCCTTGATATAAGCTTCTGCCGCAAAGCGCATACCACGGGCCTCGGCCGTTCGAGCCGCCAGCTCGCAGGCCAGTCCGTTGATATGATGGAACTCACCCTGACGGGATAAATCGATGGCTTTTTCGTACTGCTCAGTAGCCTTAGCGGTTTCGCCTTCCAGCCTGTCCAGTTCAGCCCGTAGCAGCGCTTCTTTGTCCGCAAAGGTCTTTTCATTCTCATTCGACCAGGTCACCAGCCTCTCAAGATGGCGCAGCAGTACCTGCCGATGTTCGGCCGTATATTCCTCTGCCTTGAGTGGGATGGAGAGTGACAGCGCGCTATAGAGATGAAGATCCAGCAGATGCACATGACCCGGAATGAAGTCGGTAAGAGGGGCGGCATCAGCAAAATACCTTCCCGCCTCCTCATATTCACCGGCAAAAAAGTGTGCCATGCCCTTGTAGAGGCGGCACCAGAACTGCATCAGCAGCACCGGCTCGATGGCAAACTCATGCAGCTTTTTGTCTAAATCAGGCGGTATGAAGTGATTCCCAGAGAAAATCTCCCCGCGCGGCTTACGCAAAAACATCACGTAATCCAGCTGCATCCCTAACACAATTTCAACGTCGCGGAACTGTGCCTTGCGCACGTAGCTCATGCCACGCGTGATCGAAGTACAAACGCCGTCAAGGTGATCGCCACGCGTGAGGTAATTCATCACCAGATGACGCAGCGCCAGACATGCCGATGTCCGATCGCCAATTTCGACCCCGACATCAAACGCAGCTTTTGCGCGTTCGATGGCATAGGTGAGCGGCATCGTCCAGATACTGACCTGATCGAGTGGCAGCAGCGTGCGCGCCTTGTAACTCACGAAGTCGTGCTTGTACACCAGCTCACGTGCCAGTAACGCGCTGGCAAATCCACGGCTGTACTCATCATACTGATCGCCACACACCACGCCGTACCATGACAGCGCGAGCGTCGAGGCACCGCTCAGGCCGCGTGCCATGGTCAGATGCAGCAGTTTGCACAGGATCAGGAATTGCAAACGCGGGCAGATAAACGCCGCGAAGGTACTGGCACTCGCCATCAAATTCATGATCGCTTCGGTTTTTTTACAACTCACCCGCGGCAGAGATCGAAAGCGCGTGTAAGGATTTTTACCCACGTCCTCTTTGAGCAGTATTCTTGCCGCATCACACTCGTCCTGATCGGGGTAGCGATTCAGCTGGATGTCAAACACCGCCAACCAGGCAAGTGCCGTTTCCAGCGCCAGTTGGCTGTCTGACCTGCGCATATGAATTTCAGCGATCAGACTGGCTGCTTCCGCTTTGTCCGTTACCTCACCGGGCGAGACCAAAATCTGCGAGCTAAGCGTCATGGCACTCAGCAAATTACCGTTAAGGAATTCGCATTCAGCCTCCTCCAGCAGAAATTCATTACTGCACTCACTGCCGGAACGGAGCGTTATCTGACGGGCAAACTGGAGATAGCGAAGCGCAGAGACATAGTCACCGGTGATTTTTGCCCGGCGTGTTGCCTGCAAAAGCAGCGGGCAAAACCGCGCCGTTTCATCGGCAATCACTGCAATATTCTGGACCGACACCAGGTGATGCGCGGCGCTGAACAGCGGGGCATTGGCGAGGTCGAGGCTGGATTCCTGCAGGTAATAACGCGCGGCAGCAAAATGAAAATCATCCTTCTCCTCAGGACTCAGCAACCCCATTGCCGCCTCATGCACGCTGTCATGCATAAATGACCACGTGGTGTCACTTAATGCGATTAAACGGTTCTCCGCAGCGGGTTTGAGTATTTCACCTACCCTTAGCGGTGAAAGCGCCAGGATCGTGCTGATGTCGCGAAGTGCGCCAGTGGCGCCAATCAGTGCCAGCTCACCCAACAGCATGTGAGCGGCACGAGGCAGCGTTTTAAGATCTTCCAGCACGCAGGCTGCGACATTTGCCGCGTAATGGCTGTTTTTTAATGCCTGCGCGTCATAGGTCCATTTAAAGGCGGCGTGATGGGTGATGTGGTGATCGCGCACCGCCTGACGGAAAAACTCATGGGTCGCGAGGGGATTGCCCGCGGTTTTTTCAAACACGATCTGTGCCAGTTCGGCAGTGGCGGCACTGCGGCTATGAAACATGCCCGCCAGCCAGCGCGCAATATTTTTGGTCGACAGCGGCTCTGGGGTCACATCAATAATGCGTGAGGCGCAGGCGCGAATGCGGCTGAGATTGCTGGCAACGGTGGGACAAGGCATTGAAACGCTATCGCGATGGCTGATCACCAGTAATAGCGGAAGATCCTCGCTCAGGCTCAGCAGATTTTGCAGTAGCTGAAGGGTCGCCTGATCGGCCCAGTGCACATCATCGATCAGCATCACCAGTGGCCGTCCTGGTGCGGTAAACGCTCTGACCAGGCTGCAGGCGACCAGGTTTAAGCGATCGCGCGCGTCGGGTAAATTCGTATCACGCTGCGCCACCGCTCTCTTGTCGAGCACCACGCCCAGTTCCGGCACCAGATTGACAGCCAACCCGGCAAACTCGCCAAGATTGCGTGAAATATGCGCTTTCCAGCGCGCCATCTCCTCGGCCGGCAGCCCCAGAAGATGCAACGTCAGCATACGAAATGCGGTGGTAAACACCGAGAACGGCAGCACCGGTGAGTTTTTATCGGCTTTCACTACCGTCAGCATGGCGTTTTTACTGCGTAAAACCTTCAGTGCCGAGACGATTAACGATGACTTCCCCGAGCCTGGTGCGCCGTTGATCACCACCAGCGTGTGCTTCCCGCTGCGGCTAACATCATCAAATGCCGCCAGCACATCCGCTGCCTGTGCGTGATCGGCATACAGCGTCTCGGAGGAGAGCGTCAGCGGCTGTGCGTCTTGTTGTCCCAGCGCGAATGACTCAACGGCGCCATCTGGCATCAGGTTGGATTCACAGCGTTTTAAATCCGCCATCACCCCTTCTACCGTCTGGTAACGATACTCAGGAGACTTCGCCAGCAGGCGTAAAATAATCGATGACAGCACCACCGGCACATCGCGGCGCAGCATGTGCGGCGGGATCGCTTCTGATGCGATGTGATGATGTACCCACTCAGACATGCCCCCGTTCGCGCTACCGTAGGGCAATTTGCCCGTCAGCAACTCATAAAGCACGATGCCCAGACTGTACAAATCGCTGATGCGGCTGACGCGATGTACCGTGCGCGAGGTATGTTCAGGCGACATATAAGCCAGCGTGCCGCCGATGACCGGCGTGCGGGCGGGTTGCATCAAATCCGATTCCAGCGAGGAGAGCCCGAAGCCACCCAGTTGCACCACATTCTCTTCAGTAAAGAAAAAGTGAGAGGGTTTGATGTCGCCGTGCACCAGGCCTTGCAAATGCATCTTGCCGAGCGCCTCACATAGCAGTGTGGCTTTGTGGAAGAATTTTTTCAGATTACCCGGCGGCATGCATAGCTGGTCAGCCAATGTGCGGTAGTTAAACGGGGTATAGAGCAGCGCATAACGCCCCTGATAGGAGGTATATCGAATGGGTTTGATCGCCCCGCTCTCGGAAAGCATCGCTCGCAGGGCAAACTCATTTTTCAGCAGTTGGGTGACCTGAAAAACAGCCTCTTCACTGGCAGCGGTCGCCAACATAACGCTTTCACCGGACACCGCATGCCTGCCAAGCAGCCACTCGATGTTGCCTTCCTGTGCCAGCGGGCTGAACACGATGTCATCATTCAGTACATAAGCGGTTTCATCAGACAGGTTCAAAGCCAGAAAAAGTGAACTCATGGTCGCAACGTCCGGGCAGATAACTCAGCCCGAATATGTTCGAACAGCGCGTCAATATCAATAGGCTTGCGCATGAAGGTGATGGCGCCCAGGTTGATGGCGTACCACAGTAAATTGTCATCGCCATTGCCCGAAATGATGATGCCTGGCGGGTTGTTCAGCTGTGTTATCAGTTCTTTAAACAGGTCAAAACCAGACATGCCTTTGAGTTCGACGTCAATGATAAACAGCGCCGCATCTCTGAGCGCTGCTTCATCACTTAACAATGCTTCCGCTGATTCGAATGCCTGCGTCTCATAGCCTTCAGACTGTAGCAGGTTGGTCAGGGCACTGCGAACGGAACGGTCATCATCCACAATGATGATGCGCTGCGACAGCTGCATGCTGTATTCCTTAATAAAATTTACCACTCCCTGACGCGCATCATTAGGCGTTTTTATCACCCGAAGCCGGTGGAGTATCAATGGCTCTCGGTGGATATTCGTGGCGGAACCAGGAGAGAGCGATCCGTTCACGCTTTATCAGCCGTTGGCAAACCGGAATAATATGTTCGCCGATTTGCATCCCCAACAGGCCTAACAGCGCGATGACAGGTGGAGCCGGAGAGCTGACATCCATGACGGCATAAAGTAAGCCGATGAGTATGCCTACCACTAGCGATAAAACATAGGATTTCAGCATGATCATCCCACCTGTTCTAAAGCGTGAGGACGAGAGTCTGCTGCCACGGGGAGCGAGACACCCGCCGGCGTAAACGCAGCCGCATCCTGATGCAGCAGCTTACCGCCCAGCGCACTGCCAATCACCATGCCCAGCAGGCCAATCAGTGCCACGGCGGGCGGGGCCGGAGAGCGAACCTTGAGCAGTGCATAAATAAGACCGGCTAACGCGCCAGCCCCCAGAGAAATCAGCAAAGGACTCATGGGTCCTCCTTTTTAAAAGGGGGCCAGCGCACAGGTCTGGCCCTTAACACATTAGCGAACCGGGGCAGGAACCGGCGCCAGGGTACGGTGCTCACTCTTCTGACGAGAAGGCGCTTTATGAACCATGGTGTAGGCGTAATCCACGCCGATACCGTAGGCACCGGAGTGCTCTTTGGCGATATCCATCACCGCGGTATAGGTGTCTTTGTGCGCCCAGTCACGTTGCCACTCCAGCATCACCTGCTGCCAGGTCACCGGGATCACGCCAGCCTGAATCATGCGCTGCATCGCATAGTCGTGAGCCTCTTTGGTGGTGCCGCCTGATGCATCCGCCACCATGTAGATTTCGTAGTCGCCCTCCAGCATCGCACAAAGTGCAAAGGTGTTGTTGCACACTTCCGTCCACAGGCCCGATACCACCACCTTTTTCTTACCATTGGCTTTCAGCGCATCACGCACTTTCAGGTCATCCCAGGAGTTCATTGAGGTACGCTCAAGAATGTCCTGACCCGGGAACACATCCAGCAACTCCGGGAACGTGTTGCCTGAGAAGCTCTCCGTCTCAACGGTGGTCAGCACGGTAGGAATGTTGAAGACTTTGGCCGCTTTCGCTAATGCGACAACGTTGTTTTTCAGCACCTGACGGTCAATCGACTGCACGCCAAACGCCATCTGTGGCTGCTGGTCGATAAAGATGATCTGGCAGTTCTGCGGCGTCAGTACTTCAAGTTTGCTAGTGGTCATGGTTTTGCCCATTGAGGTTAGTGTGGCGAAGTTTCGCGAAATTGAACGGTGTCAAAAGAACAGTCATGCCGGGGATGCCGCGTTTACGGCAGCTCAGACTCACTGTCTCAGCGCAGTGTAGGGAGCCTTTTTTTTCCACACTATTATCTCTAGGTATAACTATACGAAGGTATACCTATCCTTTTGTATAACTAGACGCTCTCCTGACCTGCTGAACATAATTCCGCCTATTACTTCTCTTGCGCATGTGCAGGACCACTCTTTTTCAGGAGGTTTTATGGTGACTTTAGGTAAGGCGGACGTCATTCTCACCAATGGCCGTTTTCACACCGTTGATCGCGGCAATCCGGTTGCCGATGCGGTGGCGATTCGCGATGGTAAATTTCTGGAAGTCGGCACCCTTGCCGAAGTGATGCAGCATCACTGCGAAGGCACTAAAGTCATCGACCTGAAGGGCCACACCGCCGTGCCGGGTCTGAATGACTCGCACCTGCACCTGATTCGTGGCGGCCTCAACTACAACCTCGAATTGCGCTGGGAAGGCGTGCCCTCGGTGTTTGACGCGCTGCGCATGCTGAAAGAACAGGCGCTGCGTACGCCAAATCCGCAGTGGGTACGCGTGGTGGGCGGCTGGACGGAGTTCCAGTTTGCTGAACGCCGCATGCCAACACTGGATGAGATCAACGAAGCGGCACCGGACACGCCGGTGTTTGTGCTGCACCTCTACGATCGCGCCCTGCTCAACCGCGCTGCGCTGAAAGTAGTGGGTTACACCAAAGACACCCCCAACCCGCCAGGTGGCGAAATCCAGCGCGACAGCAATGGCAACCCAACCGGCATGCTGATTGCCCGCCCGAACGCCATGATCCTTTATGCCACCCTGGCCAAGGGTCCTAAGTTACCGCTGGAACAGCAGGTCAACTCGACCCGTCAGTTTATGCGCGAACTGAACCGCCTCGGCCTGACCAGCGCCATTGATGCAGGCGGCGGTTTCCAGAACTACCCGGAAGATTACGAAGTCATCGCGGAACTACATGAGAAGAAGCAGATGACGATTCGTATCGCCTATAACCTGTTTACCCAGCGCCCCGGGCACGAACTGGAAGATTTCGAGAAATGGACCGACATGCTGACGCCGGGTCAGGGTAGCGACTATTTCCGTCACAACGGTGCCGGTGAAATGCTGGTGTTCTCCGCCGCTGACTTCGAGGATTTCCTTGAGCCGCGTCCGGATCTGGCGCCAGGTATGGAAGATGAACTGGAGCGCGTGGTACGTCATCTGGTTGAACATCGCTGGCCGTTCCGTCTGCACGCCACCTACGACGAATCCATTAGCCGCATGCTTGATGTGTTTGAAAAAGTGAACCGCGATATTCCATTCAATGGTTTGCACTGGTTCTTCGACCATGCCGAAACCGTGACGCAACGGAACATCGACCGTATTAAAGAGCTGGGCGGCGGCATCGCGGTTCAGCACCGCATGGCTTTCCAGGGCGAATACTTTGCCGAACGCTACGGCATTGAAGCCACCCGCCACACTCCGCCGGTGGCGCGCATGCTGGAAACCGGTGTGCCGGTCGGTTTGGGTACGGATGCCACCCGCGTCGCCAGCTATAACCCGTGGACCGCACTGTACTGGCTGGTCTCCGGTCGCACCGTCGGCGGCATGCAGATGTATGACGTCAACGCCCGCCTGGACCGTGACACCGCGCTGATGCTGTGGACGCAGGGCAGCGCCTGGTTCTCCAGCGAGCAGGGGAAAAAAGGTCAGATCAAAGCTGGCCAGCTGGCGGACATGGTGGTGCTGAGCAAGGACTACTTCAGCGTGCCGGAAGAGGAGATCAAAGGGATCGAGTCTGTTCTGACCCTGGTCGACGGCAATATCGTTTATGCCGCTGGTTCATTTGGTTCAGAAGCCCCGCCGTCTATTCCGGTGCTGCCAGAGTGGTCCCCGGTGGTGAAGGTGCCGGGTCACTACCGCAGCGCGCCGCCAACGGCACAGACGCGCGTCGGCATGCAGCCGATGCCGCACCAGTGCAGCGGCCCGTGTGGCGTACACAGCCATTCACATGATATCGCGCGCGGTGCCAACCTGCCGGTGTCGGAAGAGAACGCCTTTTGGGGCGCGCTCGGCTGCAGCTGCTTCGCGTTCTGATTATCATGACGAGTCTCTTCTCTCAGCCGCCCCGCGTGAATGCGGGGCTGTTCTTCCTGCGCCTGACCGGCTGCCTGCTGTTACTGCACGTACACGGGCTGCCTAAGGTGTTCCATTTCAGCGAAGAACTGACACGTATCGAGGATCCTTTTGGCCTCGGTCCTTATATGAGCTTAATCCCGGCCATCTTTGCCGAGGTGATCTGCCCCATCTTCATCCTGCTGGGCATCTTCACTCGCCTGGCCTGCCTGCCGATTATCGGCGTGCTGCTGGTAGCGATGGTGTTTGTGCACCCTGGCTGGAGCATTGCTGAAGGTCAGTTTGGCTGGCTGCTGCTGATTATCTTCACCACCCTGGCCATTACCGGACCAGGCACGTGGCGTATCGCGACCACCAAACAGCAGGGAATCCGACATGGCGCAGGTCAATGATATCAATGATGTTCCTCAGGAAGAGGACGCCATCGCCACGCCAGCCACAGTGACCTCAACCAGCGCATCGCCCTGGCAACCACTGCGTCAGCCGATTTTTCGCATGCTGTGGATTGCCACCGTGGTCTCCAACATCGGCTCATGGATGAACGATGTCGGGGTTAACTGGACCATGCTGACGCTCAGCGCCGACCCGCTGAATGTCGCGTTGGTCCAGGCGGCCAGCAGTCTGCCGATGTTCCTGTTTGCACTGCCGTCAGGCGTGCTGGCGGATATTATCGACCGTCGTAAGTATCTGCTGTTCTCCCAGCTGTGGGTGTTTATCGCGGCAGCCAGTCTGACCGTGCTCTCCTTCACCGGGCACGTCACGCCGCTGGTGCTGCTGATGGCGGCGTTTCTGATGAGCGCTGGCGCGGCGATGAGTTCACCGCCTTTTCAGGCCATCGTGCCGGATCTGGTGGAGAAACATGAGCTGAGTCCGGCGATTGCGCTGAACTCGCTGGGCATCAATATCAGTCGTGCCATTGGCCCGGCGCTCGGGGGTTTAATCCTCTCCTTCGCCGGTCCGTGGATGGTGTTCATGCTCAACGCTCTGTCGGTGCTGGGCGTGGCATGGGTGCTTTATCGCTGGAAGGAGGCGTGCAGCGCCTGCCGCCTGAGCACTTCTTCTCAGCGGTGCGCGCGGGTATTCGCTACGTCCACGCCGCACCGGTGCTGCGCAATGTGCTGGTGCGCACCGTGGCGTTCTTTGTGTTCGGCAGCGCGGGCTGGGCATTGCTGCCACTGGTGGCGCGCCGTGAGCTGGGATTAGGGCCTGGCGGCTACGGCATTATGCTGGCGTTTATCGGTGTTGGCGCTATTTGCGGTGCGGTGCTGCTGCCGCGTTTGCGTCAACGCTTCAACCCGGACCGACTGATGGTGCTGGCCAGCCTGATGTTTGCCGCCACGATGCTGGCGCTGGCATTCGTCCGTCATTTCTGGCTGCTGAATGTGTGTGAGTTCTTCACCGGCTTCGCCTGGATTGCCGTGCTCTCCACGCTCAACGTGGGTGCGCAGCGCAGTGCCGCGAAGTGGGTGAAAGCGCGCGCGCTGGCGGTGTATCTGACGGTGTTTTTTGGCTCGATGACCGTCGGTAGCGCCATCTGGGGCCAGCTGGCCTCGCACTTCAGTATTCCGGTGTCGCTGTGCGTGGCGACAGTCGGCATGGCACTCGCCAGCCTGACGGTGCTGCGCTGGCGATTGGATCAGGACCCGGATCTCAATCTGGACGTCAGTGACGTCAGCGAGAGCATCCCCGCACTGGAAATTCATCACGATCGTGGGCCGGTCCGTGTCAGTTACGAGTATCTGATCCGGCTGGAAGATGCGCATGCTTTCACGCTTTGCATGCAGGATATGCGCCGCGTTCGACGTCGTGGCGGCGCGGATAACTGGGCAGTGTATGAAGACATTCTGCAACCGGGCATCTTTGTTGAAACCTTTGTGGTGGGATCCTGGATGGAACACCTGCGCCAGCTGGAGCGCTACACCATGAACGATCAGAAGATCCAGACCCGCGTCTATCAATTCCATCAGGGTGAAAACATGCCACAGGCGCGCTATCTGGTTGCGCCGGTATAAGCATCAACCTCAACTATTGTTGTTCAATTTAACGCAAGGAAAATCACGATGAGCACGATCAAAACAGCTGATGGCACTAACCTGTATTACAAAGACTGGGGTAAAGGAAAGCCGGTACTGTTTAGCCACGGCTGGCCACTGGATGGAGATATGTGGGACAACCAGTTGAACCTGCTGGCCGAAAATGGCTATCGCGTGATCGCTTTCGACCGCCGTGGGTTCGGCCGTTCAGACCAGCCGTGGACGGGTTACGATTACAACACTTTCGCCTCTGATATTAACGACCTGATCACCTGCCTCGACCTGCAGGATGTGACGCTGGTCGGCTTCTCGATGGGTGGCGGTGATGTCACGCGTTATATCAATAACTACGGTACGGGGCGCGTGGACGGCCTGGTGCTGCTGGGTGCAGTGACGCCGATCTTCGGTAAGGCGGAAGACTATCCGGCGGGTGTTGACCTGTCGGTATTCGAAGGGATCCGTCAGGGGCTGCGTAAAGATCGCGCGCAGTTTATCAGTGATTTCGCCGCGCCGTTCTACGGCACCAATGCAGGCCAGACTGTGTCTGAGGGCGTATTGACGCAAACGCTGAACATCGCGCTGCTGGCGTCGTTGAAAGGCACGCTCGATTGTGTCACCGCGTTCTCCGAAACCGACTTCCGTCCGGATATGGCCAAAATCGATGTGCCGACGCTGGTGATCCACGGCAGCAATGACCAGGTGGTGCCGTTTGAGACCACGGGCAAACTGGCCGCAGAGATGATTCAGGGGGCCAAACTTAAGGTGTATGACAACGCGCCGCACGGCTTTGCCGTCACCCACGGTGATGAGCTGAACGCTGATCTGCTGTCATTCCTGAAGACACTGTCATTGCATAAAGCGTAGAACGATCAGTTCCCTCATTCTGATCGTAAAAAAATGACAGCCACACATCACTTAATGGCTGTCATCTTGAGTGGAGAAGCTTTCACTGACCGGCTCCCAAGCCGGTTTTTTTTACCGCGTGGGCTGATTGGTCTCTAATGGCCGCACATCAAACAGCAGAACTTCCGCCTGCTTACCGCCACTGAAGGTCAACTGTGATTCCTGGCGTACGCGCGCACCATCGCCCGCGTTAAATTTCACCCCATTCACCACCACACTGCCCTTCGCCACGTGAATATAGGCATAGCGGTTGACATCCAGCTGTACCGTTTCCTGCTCATCACCGTCAAACAGACCGGCATAAATGCGCATGTCCTGGCGGATCTGCAGGGAGTCCTGCTCACCGTCCGGCGAAATGATCAGCTTGAATCTGCCGCGTTTCTCTTCTTCAGAGATGCGCGTCTGTTGATAACGCGGCTCACTGCCCTTCTCCGCCGGGACCACCCAGATTTGCAGGAAGTGAACGCCGTTATCTCGTGAGTGGTTAAACTCACTGTGCGTCACCCCGGTGCCTGCACTCATTAACTGAACATCCCCCGGTACAATCACCGAACCGGTCCCCATTGAATCCTTATGCTCCAGCGCGCCCTCTAATACATAAGAGATAATTTCCATATTGCTGTGCGGATGCGCGCCAAAGCCCCGCCCCTTTGCCACCCTGTCATCATTAATAACCAGCAAGTCAGAGAAACCGGTTTGTTTAGGATCCCAGTAATTGGCGAATGAAAACGTATGGCGTGAATGCAACCAGCCATGATCACCGAGACCACGAGCATCGGCTAAGCGTTGTTCAATCATGTTTACTCTCCTGAATGTAAGGGAAAAGACGCCAGTGCCCTTTCGATAGGAGAAAAATTATCGTAAACATAATTCGTCAACAATGCGCCAAATCGGCAATGAATGTCTCATTTTAGTTGTCAGTTCTGAAGGCGTATTTGTTCTGATAAAGGAGGAAAAAGACCGTCAATTATTATTCAATTTTTTTGACTTAATTGAACATGAATATGTGATTTTCATGCTCGCACCTTAGGTCTACTATTCATCACATCGAGGCAAAACGCCTCACCAAATCTAAATTAACCTAAGGAAATGACCATGAAAAACATCAAAACTTTCGTTGCAGTTATCGCACTCTCACTGGTTTCATCTGCGAGTTTCGCCCAGACCATCACTGCAACCGCTTCAACCTTAGACGGTGCCGAAGCGCAGATTGCCGCCAAAGCAAAACTGGCACATTCTGGCTACAGCATCACGGAAGCCTACGCAGGCAATCAGGTGCATATGACGGCGCGTTTGACCAATTAATCATGGTCGCAAAAGGATGTGCCAGAGAAGGCTGCCGCGAGGTGGCCTTTTTTGTTTGGTATTCATAACTCACTATGGGGCACCGATGACGTGACTTCAGGCATCGGTCAAGGGAGAGGCGTGCAAAGGGTTTTCTGCTGGAGAATGTCAGAAGCGTCAACTCAGGTGACTTTCGGCAAACCGCTCCAGCGCTTGCCCATCCAGTCGATAGCGCACCCATTCGTTTAATGGCAGCGCATCAATGCTTTGATAGAACTCTTTAGCGGGTTGATCCCAGCTCAGCGCGCTCCATTCAATCCGACCACACTGGCGTCTGACCGCTTCCTGGGCGATGAATTTGAGCAGCGCTTTTCCCACGCCCAGCCCGCGATAGTCCGGCGAAAAATAGAGATCTTCCATATAAATGCCACGCCGACCCAGCCAGGCAGAATAGCTGCTGGTGATCACGGCATAACCCGCCACCCGACCGCTGATTTCGCACAGGTATGCCTCGGTATTGCTTTCAGTGCTGAACAGCATGCTTTTAATGGCTTCCGGACTGGTCAGCGAATCCTGTAAACCGTGTTTATAAACAGAGAGTTCAGCAATCATGTTGTAGATCGCTTCAGCATCATCAGGGCAGGCTTGCCGGACAGTCAGGGTCATAAAAGCTTCTTTATTTCAATGAATTGAAGCTTTGGATGATAAAGGGTAATGTTGAGTGAATGAAGTGCAATAAAATCAACAATAGGTGAATTTCATGCATCATATATTGCGGCGGCTGGATCTTAATCTCTTACCGGTTTTTGACGCGGTGTTCAGACACCGATCGGTGAGACTGGCAGCAATTGAACTCTCCTTGAGCACTTCAGCCCTCAGTCACGCTTTAACGCGCTTGCGTGAGTTCCTCAAAGATCCGCTGTTTTACCGCGATGGACATAAAATGTGCCCAAGCGTATATGCCTGCCAGCTTGCGCCCTTTATTGCCGAGACGCTGGCCGCGCTAAACAAACACCTTTGCCCTGCAGAACCGTTTAATCCCCTGTTAAACCAGGACTGTTTTAAAATTGCGGTAACGGATTACACCGCGTTCTGCGTGTTTCCCGGTCTGATGAAGGCCCTTAGTGATGCCGCCCCTCACCTGAGTTTTGAACTGTGCCATTTACCGCACAACCCGGCACTCACTGAACTGCTGGCCGGTGAGGTCGATCTTGCGCTGAGCTTCAGCGAGCCGGGTGACAGCAAACATCCCGACATGGAAGAGACCGATTTATTCAGTGATGAGTTTGTGGTGATCAGTAATCTGAACCGAACCCGTCTGACACTGGAATCGTATCTGTCAGCAGGCCATCTGGTCGTCACTCCCTGGAATGAGAAACAGGGATTGCTGGACTCGCACCTGGAACGACTGGGTCTGAAACGAAGGACGGTAATCAAAACCCCGTCGATGCTCAGTTCGCCCTTTATCGTGGCTGAGAGTGATCTACTGATGGCGATTCCATCGTTCGTGGCGGGGAAATTGGCTCCCACCGTCAGCGTAAGCACTTTCCCGTTACCGTTTAAGGCACCCCGCTTCACTGTGAAGATCTATACCCATAAACGCAGCGGAAAACGGGAAGCCACAGACTGGCTTAAGTCTGTGATGGTCGAGAAACTGAAGCATCTCGATAAAGCTTCAACGGCCAGCTAACTGGCATGCCTCGCTCGCTCTAACAACGCGACACGGGGCGGTAATGCCGGTCAGGAAGGTCCTGAATAACATGACTCACTCAGTCACTGCCATTTTCCAGCGTAAATCAAAATGGAGATTGGCTGCTGAAGCCTGGCCTGGACCCTTTTTCGCCCCGCATCCACAATTTCCCCTGACATCACGACAGACCCAAAGCGTCGCATTAACATCAGCGCAAAATTTCCCTCACCCTCCTCCCCGTAGGGTGATTTTCTGCTCCTTCTCCAATCAATTAATCCTTATTCAGTACCAATTAAAGATCGATAGCCATTAGCTTAAAAACTCACTAACATTACCGCGCATTTTTTTACATCTCATTGATAAACTTCACAAACAGTAAGGATTTAGCCTTACTGTTATTGCTTGCGTTACACCTTAGGGAACATTTATGTCTGGTCATAAACTGTCCAAACCAGCAGCCGCATGGCTTGCTATTTTGGGGGCCATCATTCTGGTGATGGCCGCATTTCTTACCTTTTACGGCTGGCAGTTGGTCAGCCTGCACGGCAGCGCGTACTTCCTGATCGCTGGCGTGGCATTGCTTATTTCGGGAGTGCAGATCATCCGCCAACGGGTTAGCGGCGCGCTGCTGTATGGCGTTGTGCTGTTGGGCACCGCTATTTGGGCGCTGTGGGATGTCGGTCTGGATTTCTGGCCACTGGTCTCACGACTGTTGACGCTGGCAGGCTTTGGCATCTTAGTGGCCCTCTCTCTACCGCTTCTGCTTAAGAAAGCAGGTAAAAAGTCAGGCTGGAAACTCACCGCCTCCTTAGCCGGTGGACTGGCGATTGCCTTCGCTGCAACCCTTGGCGGTATGTTTGTGCCGCACGATCCTATCAGCGCTTCAGGTGACGCATTGCCGCTGGTCAAAGTGAAGCCAGGCGAAGAGCAGGTCAACTGGGACAACTACGGCAACACCTCAGGCGGGACGCGCTTTGTCGCACTGGATCAAATCACCCGCGACAATGTGAAGGACCTGCAGGTTGCATGGACCTATCGCACCGGGGATATCCCGGTCAGCCCGAACGGTGGCGGAGCGGAAGACCAGCAAACACCTTTGCAGATCGGTAACCGCCTTTATTTATGCACTCCGCACAACAACGTGATTGCTGTTGATGCCACCACGGGCAAAGAGCTGTGGAAAACCGAAATCAACACTAAGCAGAAAAAATGGATGCGTTGTCGCGGATTGGCCTACTTCGATGCCCAGGCACCGTTACAGCAACCTGATTTGCCGGACTCCACTCCGGTGAGTACCGTGTCTGTTGCGGCAAATGCTCAGTGCCAGCGTCGTATTCTGATGAACAGCGTGACGCCAGAGCTGATTGCGCTGGATGCCGATACCGGTGAGTTCTGCCATGACTTCGGTAACAACGGCCGTGTCAGCCTGAGCGACCATATGGGTAAAGGCGCGGACAAAGGCGAATACTACCCTACCTCTGCGCCAACGCTGGCGGGCACGACCGTGGTCATCGGCGGTCGCGTCGCGGATAACGTGGCGACCGATATGCCAGGCGGCGTGGTGCGTGGATTTGATGTGATCACCGGCCAACTGCGTTGGGCGTTTGATCCAGGCAACCCTGAGCAGAAACAGGCGCCAACAGAGGGTCAAACCTATGCACGCTCGACACCCAACGTGTGGGCGCCAATGTCTTATGACAGCCATTCCAACACCGTTTATATGCCAACCGGCAGCGCGGCGGTCGATTTATGGGGCGTGAAACACAACCCGCTGGATCGTAAGTTTGGTGCCTCGATGGTGGCCGTGGATGCCAGCACTGGCCGGGTGAAATGGGTCTATCAGACGGTTCATAACGATCTGTGGGACTTCGATGTGCCGATGCAGCCCTCATTCTCTGACTTCCCAGGGCCTGATGGCAAAACCACACCAGCACTCATTTTCGGTACCAAATCGGGTCAGCTTTTTGTGCTGGACCGCGCTACCGGCAAACCGCTGACTAAAGTGGAAGAGCGCCCGGTGTCCAAGGGACAGATCCCTGATGAGATCTACTCCCCGACGCAACCTTTCTCTGTCGGTATGCCCACGATCGGTGCTGATGTGTTGAAAGAGTCGGATATGTGGGGCGCCACGCCATTCGATCAGCTGATTTGCCGCATTCAGTTTAAATCAAAGCGTTATAACGGACTCTTCACCCCGCCAGGTACCGATCCTTCACTCAATCTGCCTGGCTCGCTGGGCGGCATGAACTGGGGCGGATTGTCGATTGATCCGGTTAATCAGTATCTGTTTATCAACGATATGCGCGTGGGTCTGGAAGTGCAGCTGATTCCGGCTTCACCGGAGATTCAGGGCGCGAAAAATGATGGCAACGAAGCCGCGGCAATCAGCCGTCCTCTGCCATTAGCAGGCACGCCGTATGCCATTAATGCCAAAGTGCGCTTTATGTCACCGCTGGAGATCCCTTGCCAGAAGCCACCGTTCGGCACGCTGACCGCGGTTGACTTGAAAACGCAGAAAATTGCCTGGCAGGTGCCCGTCGGTACCGTACAGGATACCGGTCCCTTTGGCGTGAAAATCGGCCTGCCGATGCCGATTGGTATGCCAACCATTGGCGGTACGCTCGCGACTCAGGGCGGTTTGGTATTTATCGCCTCCACGCAGGATTACTATCTGCGCGGCTTCGATACCTCTACCGGTAAAGAGGTGTGGAAAGCGCGACTGCCAGTGGGTAGCCAGGGCACGCCAATCAGCTATAAGTCACCGGTGGATGGCAAGCAGTACCTGCTTATCTCTGCAGGCGGCGCACGTAACTCACCGGATCGCGGTGATTATGTGATTGCTTATAAGTTGCCGTAATTAAAGGTGTGAATGAGATCAACAGCCATCCCTCTGGGGTGGCTGTTTTGTTTGAGGGGTGGTGTTATAAGGAATCCCGCCATTTTTTCATAATGCAGTCATATGGCAAATCCACCGGTAAACTTGTTCAGAACTTGTCCAGATAGCCACACGCTACTGGTGATCGGCGCGGGCCCTATTGCGAGAGCCTTGGTACAAGCGCATTTACAGGTTCGCCCTGGTATTACACACGTATTGCTGTGGAATCGCTCCGCAGAGAAGCTTCATCCACTGTCAGACAATCTGCAGCAGCAAGGCATCAACGCTCGTATTGCTCCAGATCTTGCTACCGTCGTTTCACACGCAGACATCATCTCCAAGGCAACCAGTGCCACCTGCCCACTGATTAAAGGGAGCTGGGTCACGCCTGGCACGCATGTCGATTTAGTTGGCAGTTTGGCCGGGGAGCAGTCAACCACTGCGACATTGAGCATCCCCGAACTGGCAGCGGCGGATATCGGAACGCGTTTGATTGGTGTTGAATATGGTGTTGTTAGAGGTTCATCTCGCTATGATTGTGCGGGCGGGATAACTTAACGATGAAGTTAACGTTAGTGAACAGGCTGATAACCTACATTAAGATGATTGGCTAACTTGACGAGCCGTTTATCGAGCGTCCAGAGCGTTGCTCCGGGGGTAATGAGAGCAGATGCAAGCAAGGCGATATCCACCAGGCCACAGCCGTGTCCGTACAGCGTTTTATTTTCAATGAATGCCATCACCTCACTCATGCTGGCTTGGTGGCATTGCGGTAACAAGTTCAGGTCACGGAGTGTGCGCACGCGGGGCGCTGGCGGGGTGCCGCAGGCAAGTTCTCCAATCACCATTGGATGAATCAATACCAGGTCCCCGCTCAGTAACCGCACTAACTCTTCATTTCTGTTTTTGAAATGATCTACCCAGACAGATGTATCAACCAGAATGGACATTATGCAGACGGTTCCTCGCGACGGCGGGGAATGCTTTCCATTTCAGGTGCTGCGCCACCCAATGAAGCAAGGCGCTTTGCCGCTTGTACCCGAACAAACGTTTTCATCGCTTCTCGGAAAATATCAGCTTTATCCATATCTGGATCGGCCATATCCAGAGCCTGAGCATACAGCACATCATCAATCGTCACTGTAGTACGCATCTCGCCACCTCATATGATTCACAAACTGATGTCATCATGCATCAAAATATGAATCAGGTCAATTTCTCACCGCGATGATGACTTGGGTAAGAAGCGAGCAACATCGATGGCAATGATGATCGTAGCTAAGCGTGCATGCATTTCACCAAATTTCATCCTTCATTGCCTTGGATAAAATCTTGCGAAGACGATCAGAACATCAATCGCGCTGCTATCGGAGATGTGAGATTCCATTGCGGCACGATTGATTCCATGTATGACAGGCTTGCCAGAGGCTTCTAATCCGCTGGCAGGCTTCTACCAGCGTATAAAAGCTTGTCCGTAAAGCCCCGCCCGGCTAACTCAGTTGATAAAACGCACCAGCTTCCGCTTCACTCAGCGCGAGTTTCTGCACCGTACCGGTCTCAGATGAGCGCACTGCCGCTTCAAGCACCGCCATGACCGCAATCGCCTGAGCGGGAGAAACTGGATTAGCCTGCTTGCCCGCCAGCGCATCTCGCACCTGGATATAGTACTGACGCTGGTCGCCTTTTGGCGTTTTGAGTGACGTGACCTGCAGATTACTGTCAAACAACATCAAATCATCCTGATCTTCGCCCCAGGTCGCGGAACCCGGTTCGATGCCAGCAATCAGTTGCGCTTCCTGCTGGTCGGCTTTGGGTTTAACCACGCTGCCTTTGTCCCCGTGAACGGTAAAGCGTGACACGCCACCCGCGGCGAGCATGCTGGCATGCAGGATCACTTTATGCTCAGGGTAGCTAAGCGTGACGTGCGCCCAGTCATTGCTTTTTCCGCCATGACGCAGGACGGCGATGTCACCAGAAACGGTTTCTGGCAGTCCGAACAGCTGCAACGCCTGGTCGATGATATGAGGACCGATGTCGAACCATAAACCGCTGCCAGGAATATCGTGTTCTCTCCAGCGGTCGCGCACTTCCGGGCGGAATCGGTCGATGTGAGACTCGAAATGTTTGACCTGACCGATCGCGCCAGAATCGATGACCTTTTTTACCCCCAGATAATCGGTATCCCAGCGACGGTTTTGAAATACTGAGAGCAGTAATGTCTTCTCACGGGCCAGTGCCGCCAGCTCTCTGGCCTCTGCCAGATCCAGCGTAAAGGGTTTATCCACCACAACATGCTTACCGGCATTCAGCGCCAGCTTCGCCAGGGGTGCATGAGTCGCATTGGGCGAGGCGATCACCACCAAATCAATTTCAGCATGCTGGATGGCCGCTTCCGGGGAGTCGAGAACGATGACGTCATGCAGGTCCTTTTTGACCTTCTCCTCACTGCCAGACGAAACAACATGCAGCTTCAAACCGGGAACGGATTGAATTAAGGGTGCATGAAATGTTTTACCGACAAATCCGTAGCCGATGAGGGCGACGCGAATCTCTTTCTGAATACTCATTTCTGACTCCTCTTGCCATTAAGAATGTGTGATGTTGACCTGTGTAGCGTCGGTGACGTCAAAATCGCTCCAGGGCGCATCAAGGAAAAGTTGATGGATATCGGTGAGCGGTGCGACCAGATAGGGTTCACAACGGTTGAGCTTCATATGATCGGCCACCACCCAGTGTTCGCTGCTTGCCGCCAGCATGGCGCGCTTCACTTCCGCATCCCCCTCCTGGCTAGCACTCAATCCAAATCGGGCATGCAGCGCACAGGCCCCCAGAATGGCGATGTCGGCACGATACTTTTCAAGCAGAGATAGCGTGGCGCTGCCAGAAAACAGCCGTTGTTGTTTGTCCCATTTGCCGCCCAAAAGAATGAGTTCGACATCCGGCTTATCACTGAGGTGATGGGCAATATCCAGTGACGTAGTGATGACCGTTGCTGGGCCTTTTAGCAACGTGGCGACCGCCAGCACTGTGCTGCCCGCATCCAGAAACAGCGTGGCACCTGCCGGTATTTTTTCCGCTACCTGCCTGCCAAGTTCAATTTTGACATCGGGAATCAGTGCGCTGCGCTGGTGGCGATTCATCACTGACAGATCCAGTGCCACGGCTCCACCATGGTTTTTCTGCGCCAGACCCTGTTTTTCCAGATCGGCCAGGTCGCGACGCACGGTATCCGCTGAAACCTGCAACTGCTCCACGAGTTGCCCAATTCCCACTTGACCTTGTTCAAGCAGCAATTCCATCAATAATTTTTGTCTGGCTGTTTTATGCATGCCGATCTCAAAACCGCAAAATATTGCAATATACAGCAGAATACAGCATGAGGGGTGCGGTGAATACTGCTTTCTGAGGGTGGATACAATCGAACTAACGAACGGTGCCGGGATAGCATCCGAGAGAGGGGATTTTATAATTCTGTAAAGGCTTCCACTGCCGTGAGAACTGAATAAACAATTAGCCGATTTACGAGTGACATAATCCGGCTATCGATATTGTGCTGACAAACCAGTGTGCTTTCGCTTTTACAACTAGAGCAGTATGACCTGCTTACCACTAAAATTACGATACTGCAGAGCCAGCAGCTGCGCCGGGAGTTGTTCCCAGCTGAAGTGCAGCAACATTTCACTTTGCAGTGTGCCCTGCGCAATCTGCCTCAGCATCTGTTCACCCTGCTGCGTGAGTCGTTGCCATTGCTGTGCATTACCATGCTGGTGCAGCGCGCCGAGCGCCACTTCATGCAACGACAACGCACGACCAAACGCCGGATTTGGCCACTCTTTCACCCGCCCCTGAATGCATACCAGATGCCCATTCGCCATCAGGTTATTCGCCAGAAGCGCTGCTTTTTCCGGGCTGACAGCATCGATAACAGCAAAATAGCGCTCCTTCACGGCAGAAGCATCATGCTGCTCATCGCTGTAACAGCGCTTCGCACCCAGCGCGTGCAGACGTGGCCAGTGACGTTCACCGCTTAACGTCGTGACCTCAAAGCCACGTGCGTAGGCCAGCTGCACAAGAAAATGCCCGACCGATCCCCCCGCTCCCGAAATCAAGAGTGGCGCGCCAGGCTCAACCGGGATCTTTTCAATTGCCTGCCAGGCGGTAAGTGCCGGGCAAGGGAAAGCGGCGGCGGTCGCGAAGTCGAGTCCATCCGGGATAGGCAGCAAAACCTGCGCAGCCAGCACGGTATACTCAGCGAAACTGCCATTGCGTTGTAAATTCTGATGGTAGGCAACGCGCCTGCCCAACCAGTGCTGGTCGACATCGGAGCCAACCGCGACCACCGTGCCCGCACCATCGACGCCAGGCACCCGATCCCTCTGGGTGTCGAGCACTTTCCAGTCAACCGGATTCAAACCTGTCGCGGCATTCCTGACCAGCACTTCGCCCGGTTGGAGGGGTGACAAACTCAGGTAGCGTTCCTGCAGCGCCAGCGGGTTATCGCCACCCTGCCACACCCACCCTCGCCAGTCGGCGGGGAGGGTAAATTCCTGCTCAGACATACGCACCTGCAGAATAGGTCAGCTCGTAACTGTGGCTGTAAATCTCGATGATGTTGCCGAACGGGTCTTCCATATAGACCATGCGATACGGTTTCTCACCGGGGAAATACTCACGTACCGGCATACGTTGCTTACCACCCGCTGCAACAATCTTCTCCGCTAAACCTTCCACATCAGGATCCTGCACGCAGAAATGGAATACCCCGGTTTTCCAGTATTCAAAGTTATTGTCGGGTTTTGCTGCCGCCTTGAATTCAAAGATTTCAACACCGACGCGATCGCCTGTGGAAACGTGGGCGATGCGAAACTTCTCCCATCCCTTGCCGAAAACATCACTGCACATTACCCCGATGGCGGATTCATCTTCGGCAATCTGCGTGGGCGGCATGATCAAATACCAGCCCATCACTTCGGTGTAAAACTTCACGGCGGCATCAAGGTCTGTCACCGAAAGGCCAATATGGGAAAAGGTGCGCGGATAGGGAGTTGTCATGATCAATCTCATTGGATGAAAAGATCTACAGGCTACGTAACTGTCGTTATAATGAAAACAGACGATCAATTATGAGAACTATAAAATTTCATTATGATGAACCCGCAATGGCTTAAATCTTTTGCCACGCTGGCCGAACTCGGGAGCTTTACCGACAGCGCTGAGCGATTAGGCATCACTCAGGCGGCGGTGAGTCAGCACATTCGCCATCTGGAACTGCAGTTAGGTCCGGTGATACTGAGGAGCAAGCGCCCCCTGGAACTGACGCCCGCTGGCAGCGCCCTACTGGATTATTGTCAGCAAATTGATCGTGCCCACCATCACTTAATGCTGAGACTGAGTGATGCCGAAGCCACCTGCGGTGAAGTGAGCGTGATTTCGCCCGGCAGCATCGGACTCCGGCTCTATCCCTTGCTGTTGTCATTACAGGAACAGCATCGCGACCTCACTGTTCGTCACCGCTTTGCGCCGGATAGCGAAGTGATCGACGCGGTTTTGCATAACCGTTACGAAATGGGCCTGGTCACACACAAACCGGATGATAAACGGCTCGAGGCCCATCCTTTTGCTGAAGAACCGCTGGAACTGATCGTACCGGCTAATAAGCGAGTGACTGGCTGGAACGATTTGGAAAAGCTGGGTTATATCGACCATCCCGATGGGCAGGCGATGGCGACACGATTATTAAGTCGATTATTTCCGGGCAACCCAGGCATTCGTAACCTCCCCCAACGCGGATTCAGTAATCAGATCGGCCTGATTCTGGAACCGGTCGCGCGCGGGCTCGGTTTTGCGGTTCTGCCACGCTATGCGCGACTGGCGTTTACCCGCCCTGAAACCATTGAGGTTGCCGCTGAGGGTGATGCGCTGGTTGACACTATCTGGTTAGTGCACCGGGCTGAATGGCCTCTCTCTGCCCGCGCCCAGTTAGCCTTAGCCTGGCTACAACGTCACATCTAATTTTGTGGCGGATGCTACAAAGCGTCCGCCACACGCCTTCACAATCTTTCCATGATTGCTCACTTTGCAACCTCTTTTGCAATACCTGAGGCAAGACATGTAAACAGGCACCATCAGACATGTCTAAATGTGTCAAAAATATCAATATTGAGAATGATTATGATAATTATTATCCTCCTCATTTGATATGTAACTAATAATAATCTGGTGTAACAATATGTCTTTTGTCTTTGGTATAAGGAAAACAACGCTTTCAATTCTGATTGGAATTATCGTTCACAGTGGAAATGTGCTGGCGGCTGATAATAGTGACGTCTTATCGCTGGATAATAATGATAGCGGTAAAGAGAAAGTTATTTCAGCGAAAAAGGCAGAGAAGCCCGCAACGAATGAAACGGATATGATCGTCAGTGCAAAAGCTGAGAACGTATTAAAGCAGCAACCTGGTGCATCCTTGATTACTCAACAGGATCTTGAGCGCAATCCACCGGTTAATGATCTCTCCGATATTATTCGCAAAATGCCTGGCGTTAATCTCACGGGTAACAGTGCCACAGGAAGTCGCGGTAATAATCGCCAGATTGATATTCGTGGTATGGGCCCCGAAAACACCTTGATCCTGATTGATGGTGTCCCCGTTTCTTCGCGCAGCGCTGTACGCTACAGCCGCACCGGAGAACGTGATACCCGAGGCGATACCAACTGGGTTCCCGCTGAGATGGTGGATCACATCGATGTACGGCGCGGCCCGGCGGCGGCTCACTACGGTTCCGGCGCGATGGGCGGTGTCGTGAACATCGTCACCAAACGCCCGACCAATGACTGGCACGGCTCATTATCCCTGTTCACCAATCAGCCCGAAGACAAAGATGAGGGCGCGACCAAGCGCATGAACTTTAGTTTGAGCGGCCCACTGATTGATGACGTGCTGACGATGCGCATGTACGGCAATATCAATAAAACCGACGCCGATGCCTACGATATCAATACCAGCGAGAACGGCTCCTACGCAGCCGGTCACGAAGGTGTGCGCAATCGTGATATCAACACATCGTTACAGTGGAAGATTAACGAGCAATAATACCTCGACTTCAATTACGCCTACAGCCGTCAGGGCAATATTTATGCCGGGGATACGCAATATAGCCTGAGTAATCTCAGCACGCTGGTGCCGACCTTATATGGCAGCGAAACCAATCGCATGTACCGTCAGGCTTATAGCCTCATCCACAATGGCATCTGGGATTTGGGGCAATCCAAACTCACGCTGAGCTATGAGGATACGCATAATACGCGTCTGGCCGAAGGTTCAACCGGTAAAGTAGAAGGGATGATCAACAGCGATACCTTCAACACCAGCCGCTATAAAACCTGGCGTATCAACAACGAATATACCGTTCCCTTCAACTTGCTGGTGGACCATACCTTAACCATCGGGGGGGAGTGGAATAAAGAGCAGCTCAACGACCCGGCGGCGATGCAGGAAACGGATGCGACAGGCATTGATATCAACGGTGTTTCCGGCGACCCATCGCAGCGCAGCAGCAAAAACAGCCAGGAGCTGAGTGCACTCTATCTGGAAGACACGATTGATGCCTTCGACGGCACCACGTTGATCCCCGGTCTGCGCTTCGATTACAGCGATAAATTCGGTCATAACTGGAGCCCGAGCCTTAACATTCAGCAGGATTTAACCGACACGATCAAACTGAAAGCCGGTATTGCTCGCGTGTTTAAAGCCCCGAATCTCTATCAATCAACCGAAGGTTATTTGCTCGCCAGCAGTGGTAACGGATGTTCCGTAAGCGGCAGCAATGGTTGCTACTTGATGGGTAATGGCGATCTCAAACCTGAAGTCAGTGTAAATAAAGAGATTGGTTTGCATTGGAATGATGCGGGTTACAGCGCAGGCCTGACCTACTTCCGTAATGACTATCAAAATAAAATAGTCGCGGGCTCGGATTCTCTTGGAACCGTTACGGTAGCCGGTTCATGGTATTCCTCGAACTATGATATCTATCAGTGGCAAAACGGTGGTAAAGCGTTAACCCAGGGTCTGGAAGGAAACTTAACCCTACCGCTGATTGAAGACACGCTGAACTGGCGCACCAATGCCACCTACATGTTCACGTCGAAATATAAATCGACCGGCAATCCTTTGTCGTTGATTCCGAAATATACCGTGAACAGCTGGCTGGAATGGCAGGTGACAGATGCCCTATCCACCACCCTGAGCTGGACCCTATATGGCCGTCAGCATCCACGTACCACGGCTGAGATACGTAAAGAAGCGAGCGGCTTATCAGATAAGGAAGTTGGTGCCTATGCAATTTATGGTGTTGGCGTAAATTATGAGATGAATAAAAACCTTCGCTTCAGTGCTGGCATCAGCAATCTGCTGAATAAACAGATCTACCGCGAGAACGAAGGCGCTTCAACGTATAACGAACCGGGCCGCGCTTATTATGCGGGTGTGACTACTTCCTTCTAAGACATTTATGAGCTTCTGCGGAGGCTCTTTTTCATTTCGAGGCGTCTGATATTCTGGGAAGTGTTTAAATATTATATTTCGGCGATAAAACATTACATACCACACTGTTATAAAGAATTCTTATTGCCGCTATAAGCAAATCACCGTTTCACAATCTTACGCCGCAAATTATTCTGGGCAGGGCGATGTTTGGCACATTTCCCGGCACAGCGCATCCGCTACGCAAAAAAAATGAATAAGACTTTGAGGATCCTTTATGAATGGCGTCCAGCCGCACTCAGTTAAACCGGTATTGCTGGTACTGAGTAGTTTTCGCGATATCGTCGCCGGGCATGAAATCTCCGGCTTTTACCTGCCAGAATTGACTCACCCTTTACATGTACTTGAATCAGCCGGTATTCGAACGACCTTTGCCTCTGTCAAAGGAGGAAAACCACCGGTTTATGGTATCGAAGATGATGCGATCAACCAGCACTACTGGCCAGCGGCTGAATAACACCTTACCGCTGGCGGCGGCCAAAAGTGAAGATTACAGCGCGGTCCTGTTTGTCGGCGGACACGGCACGATGTGGGATTTCCCCGATGATGCCGTGCTGAAATACCTGACGCGCCAGATGTATGAGAGCGGCAAACCCGTTGCGGCGGTTTGCCACGGCCCGGCAGCGCTGATCAATGTGAAACTGCGTAATGGCCAGTATCTGGTAAAAGGTAAACGCGTGGCGGCCTTCACTGATACCGAGGAAATGGAAGTCGGTATGGCAAATGTAGTGCCTTTTATGCTGGAAGCGGCACTCAAAGCGCGAGGTGCACGCCACCAGCCCGCAGATAACTGGCAGTGCAATGTGGTGACCGACGGCCTGCTGATTACCGGTCAGAACCCGCAATCGGCTAGCGCGGTTGGCGAGGCTTTGTGTCACGCGTTGCTGGCAGCGACTCATCTTGCGTTTTAAAACACTGTTGCCGAAACTGGCTGACGCAGTCTTGAATCCGTGCCAACGCCATAGGCTGATTTTTCCCACAAATCGAAGTTGGCACCCTCATGTTGATGCAACTTGCTACGCTACTCAATGAACTGATGAATGTGCCAGTAACACGAGCGAGCTGACTTTCAATGCCTCAACAACAAAGCTTGCTGTATTCCAAGACGACTGACATAAGCGGAAAGATGCTCCGCATGTCTTTCAGTGACCACCAGGCCGATATAGCCATCCGGTCGAATCAGGTAAGCGGTGTCCTGTTTGAATCCTTTTTTCTCAAATACATCCTGCCAGGGGAAGACATGCCATTCCACACCATGGCGATCGCACCAGTTCCTGACTTCTTCAGTGGCTGTACCATAGATGTGTAATTGCCAGACTATCTTTCTCAGTAATGCATAATTGTCTGTCTCACCCATAGCGATATACGGTAAGCGATCGCCCGCACTTATCTCTCCCGCTTTTCCCTCACTTAAAGGACTGTCCGGATAGCTCATCGTCGTTTGTGAGATGACGCGGAAAAGGTATTCGCGTACACGTTCATATCGATAGGCCTGACTGGCGATCGACGGTGCAATGTGTGTACGCACGAAATCTGCAAACCCGCCAGCGGCAGTGATGAAAGTGAAGACCCGGTCTGTGGTTTTTACCAGTTGGTGAGCGAAGCCTTTTCGCTCCGCCTCATAACTATCCAGCAAGGTTTCAGGGGCCTGCGCTTTAATTACCGCAGACAATTTCCACGCAAGGTTTATCACATCGGCAATGCCGGTATTCATCCCCTGCCCTCCCGCCGGGCTATGGACGTGTGCTGCATCCCCCAGCAGAAATGCACGACCATGTCGAAAATGATTGGTTACCCTGTGATGGACACGGTAAGTGGAAAACCAGTTCACCTGTTTGATGCTGAGCCCTAACCCATTGATGGCCCGTTGACTGACATCGTCAAAAGAGTGTTGCTGCTTATCCCCTTCCTCACTTTCAACAGTGCCGATCAGACGATATTGATGCTCCGGCCCATAGGGCATCACCAGGACAAAATCCGACTTGTCGAAGGCAATGTGTCCCTCATTCGCGGGTGTCACTCCACTGGCCTGTACATCTGCAACGTAAAAGAGATGGTTGTAAGTACCGCCTTCGAAGTCACTACCAATCTGATGGCGCACCGGGGAATGCGCACCATCACAGCCTGCAAGATAGGTGGCAGTGCAGGTTTCTGTTTGCCCTCCAGGTGTTTTGATCGTAGCAACAATCTGTTCGCCTTCTTCGCTAAACGACATAAATTCTGTTTGCCGTTCGACGATGACACCTGCCATTTCAAGGCGGGTGACCAGCAGTTTTTCATGTCTGTCCTGGGGTAAGACAAGCACGAATGGATACGGAGAAATGTCGTTCCCGGCATTCTCCAGGGGAATGCGCGCCCTCGGTTTTCCCTTCGCCCACATATTCATTGCCGGCATTTTATAGCCTGCCTCGATAGTCTCTTCAGCCAAATCCAACTGGCGATACAGTTCCAGCGTGCGAGCCTGAACGGCCATTGCTCGTGATGTCTCACCCGGTCCCTGACTCTTGTCGATGATTCGAACTGACACGTCTTGCCGGGTGAGCCAGAGTGCCAGCACCAAACCAGTGGGCCCTGCTCCAACAATGAGTAAGTCAATATTGTTCATAGGACTATCCGACTGTGGGGTGAGTTTAAAAGGAACGCCATGGTGAACGTGTAAGGTTAGTGTGATTTACACAGCTTAATGCAAAGTATAATTGTGCTTGATTGAACTGGGCGTGCTTTTGCTCACTGTCTTCCGCACGCACTGAGTAAAGCATTCTTACCGGCAGTAGAGGGGCGCCCTACCCTACCGAGCTGGCTGTCATGAGCGTTTATGAGTAAAGCTTGAAATGACATTGTCACCTTTTCAGATGGATTTTTTCACCTTCCTGAAAACGCTATAAGGTAGTGTATTAAAAGAAAATTTCTGAAATTTTCAGGCTGAAAATCACCATGGATTTTTGATGGGTGGTGAAGGTACTTGTAATGATGGTGCTTAGGATGGTCTGGGCACTACTTTTATGAGTCCTAGTGAGTCATGACGATGGTATTTCTGCATAACGCATTTCGTGTCGTTCATCTCTTTGCAGCTGATCCGGGAAGAACTCCAGGATAAGGAATACACCTAAGCGACAGTTGGTATCTCGTTATCCTCCACTTTCCGCACAATACGACTTGTATGCTAAAACCAGCATTTAAGCCTTCTCCAGATTTATCATCGTGTGTATCACCAGTAGGTGTGATTAAAGGCATCTGATAACTACATGTAAGGCTCAGTTGCACATTGGTTGGATGACCGGCACGTAATGCTGCAATGCGAATTTGTTAAATAAGTAAATTTTGACGAATTGCCTGGGTTTTTGAAAACGGATGACTTTGTCAGAAGTATGACGCTGGACGCTGGACGCTGGACGCTGGACGCTGGACGCTGGACGCTGGACGCTGGACGCTGGACGCTGGACGCTGGACGCTGGACGCTGGACGCTGGACGCTGGACGCTGGACGCTGGACGCTGGACGCTGGAC